>DURM01000049.1 GCA_012837335.1 Bacillota bacterium | reverse complement strand
GCAAGAGCGACAGCGCTTGGACGCTGGCTGCAAGACTATTGGTACAGAACATCTTAATTACATGCCGTGAAACTGCTAAAACCGCGGAGGAAATAGCTAGAGAATTGGAAGTACCGGCAGTGTTTATGGAGCCGGCCATCTGCGTACCTTCCTGATCATTATGCTTCCCGGGGCAGGCTCGGCAGCTGTGATTGTTTTCTTGTTTTCATTTGTTTGGCAGTATAATGACTATTATCTGACATCCATGTATCTCCACAATACATCCACTCTGCTGCCATTTATGCTGGAGCGCTTAACATTGTCGTTTGACAACTATGCCTACAGCAATGAGTACATGTCGATAATTATCAACACGGGGATGATCATGTTTATTGCGCCGCTGCTTGTTTTTTACGGCTTCCTTCAGAGGTACTTTATCGAAAGTGTTGAGCGCACAGGTATTGTCGGGTAGTTCATAGTTTTTGCAGCCGGACCTTGACCCCCCATAGATAACCCCATGTTCTCTTAAGCCCTCTCAAATAAGGTAGTAATCTACATCCGGCTGCACTTATATTATAATGGATTTTGCAGGAAATGGTCAAATCTTCCGCGAAGTATGAGTGCGACATTTTGCAGGAGGGGGTCCGCCCCCTCATTTTATTGGAGGTAAAGTGGATGAGTCAGTACAGAGTTGGAATCATTGGATGCGGTTCAATTTTCCCAATGCATGCACGATCAATCAGCCGCCAAGCAAATGCGCATCTAGCAGCTGTTTGTGATATAAACCCAGAACGTGCGCGGGCAAGGGCAGATGAGTATAACTGCTCTTTTTATGTGGATTACCGGGAGATGATTGCCCAAGCAAACCTTGACGTGGTGCATATCTGCACTCCCCATTACCTGCACGCTCCCATGGCAATTTTCGCTGCCGAGCATGGAGTGCATGTCTTAACTGAAAAACCGATGGCAATCTCCAATGAAGAAGCTTACGCCATGATCAAGGCGGCTGAAGAGAACAATGTGGTTTTAAGCGTGATTTTCCAGAACCGCTTTAACCCCGGTTCCCAGTTAGTAAAAAAGGTGATGGAATCAGGAGAGTTGGGCAGGGTTCTGGCCAGCAAATTGTCGGTAACCTGGCAGCGGACGAAAGAATACTACACTGGCAGCGACTGGAAGGGCACCTGGGATCAAGAAGGCGGTGGTGTGGTAATCAATCAGGCAATCCATACCTTTGATTTAGCCCGCTGGTTTATCGGCAGTGAGATAGAGTCTGTGGATGCCACTATCAGCACGAGGGTGTTAGGTGATGTAATTGAAGTTGAAGACTGCGCGGAAGGAATTATTCGCTTCGAAAATGGAGTAATCACCTGCTTCCAAGCTCTTAATTATTACGGCTGCAGCATTCCTGTTGAGCTTGAGCTGCACTGCGAGCATGGAACGGCAAGGATTATCGGTGATACCGGAATCGTTAAGTTTAACGATGGCCGGGAAATGCGGGCAGTGCCGAATCCTAAGGAGTTAATTGCTTATGGCAGCGCCAAAAGCTATTGGGGTGTAAGTCACATCAAACAGATTACTGACTTTTACCACGCGCTGGAGCAGGGGATTGAGCCTGCGGTTACTGCGCGGGATGCGGTTAAGACCCAGGAACTGGTCTCTGCGATTTATGAATCAGGAAAAAAACGCCAAAAAGCGGCAAGCAATGTTGAAGTTTGCTGTTGACAGGGTGCGATTAATTTGCTATCGTATAGTCAAATAAAAAAGACCTTTAATCCAATCCAGAGAGGTTGGGAAGGACGTCTATATGCGCAGAGATTACAGGCTAACTGTATCTATTTTTGGCATAGCTTTGTTTAGGCTTCTACCAACCCGGTGGAAGCCTTTTTTGTGCCGGAGCGTCTGAGGTCTTGAAAGCGAGGAGTAGGCATGACATCGTTGTTAAGTGTAAAACAGCTGAATGTACCAATGGTGGAATGGCTTTTAAGACAAGCGCAGTTCTATCTTGACCATGAACCGGAGACTAGAATTACCGGGCATGCGGTAAATCTCTTCTTTGAACCAAGCACCCGCACGCTGCTGTCATTTCAGATCGCAGCCCAGCGTCTTGGGCTTACTCTCCTGGACTTTGAGGTAGACCAGTCAAGTGTGAAGAAAGGAGAGACTCTCCTGGATTCGCTCCAGACACTGGATGCCCTGGGAGTGCGGCTGGCGGTAATCCGCCACAGTGATAACTGGACCCAAGCGATTGAGAATGCGGGTCTGAAGATGTCAGTGATTAACGCCGGTTCAGGAGTCCATGAGCATCCCACTCAGGCGCTGCTTGATGCACTGACAATTAAGCAGCATTTCGGTAGATTTGCCGGTTTGAAAGTGGCGATTGTAGGGGATGTCCGCCACAGCAGGGTGGCTCGCTCCAATGCCAAGCTTCTCCAGATGCTTGGCGCAGAGCCACTTTTCTCCGGACCGGAAGTCTTCAAACCTCAGGACTTGGGAGAGTTTTCCTGGGTCACTTTTGATGATGCAGTCTGTGAAGCGGATGTGGTAATGATGCTTCGCGTCCAGCGGGAGCGGCACAGCTCTGCTTACACAGTTGAAGATTATAACCGCCACTATGGGCTTAACGCGGAAAGGTTAAACCAGCTGAAGCCCGATGCGGTGATTCTCCATCCGGGTCCCATTAACCGAAATGTGGAAATTACTGATGAGGTGCTGACGGATCCCCGCTGCAGGATTCTCCAGCAGGTGACTAATGGTGTTGCTATGAGAATGGCTGTGCTGCAGTGGTGCTTGAGGGAGGAGAGCGGTGAACAACTGGTATCTGCGTAATGGTTGGGTGGATCGGGAAGGAAGAATTGTTAGGGAAGACGTGCTGATTGTTGATGGAAAAACCGCAGCTTTTGGGGAAGAAGCGGCAGAACTTCGCCGGGAGGCAGCAGTTCCAGTAAGGGAGTATCACGCGGAAGGTAAGCTCATCAGCCATGGATTTGTGGATCTCCATGTGCATCTGCGGGAACCGGGTTATGAAAGCAAAGAAACGATCGCATCGGGAACAAAAGCAGCTGCTGCCGGTGGGTTTACCTTGGTTTACGCCATGCCGAACACTAATCCGCCTTTGGATACGCTGACAAGGCTGGATGATTTGGAAAAGCGAATCAGGCAGGATGCGTACGTAAAAGTGGTGCCGATTGCTGCGGCAACCAGGGAGCGGGCAGGCAGAGGATTAAATGATTATGCCGGTTTTAGCAACCGCGGCATAACTCTCTTCTCCGATGACGGCGATCCGGTGGAAGCGGAAGTAATTACAGCAGTAATGGAAAAGCTGGCGGATCTGGGTGGAGTACTAATCAATCATTTAGAAGATAAGAGCCTGGTAAACCCAGGAATTTTTGCAGACAGCATTCCTCCTGAATCAGAGTACCGCATGCTGGAGCGGGATTTGGAACTGGTAGCAAAAACTAACTGCCGCTACCACGCAGCCCACTTAAGCTGCGCGGAATCAGTTGAGCTGATTGCTCAGGCGAAAGCCGCTGGCCTGCCGGTAACCGCAGAAGTCACTCCTCATCACCTTACGCTTACCAGAGATGATATCACCGAGCCTTTAGGGCATTTTCAGATGAAGCCTCCCCTCCGCACTCATGCTGATCGGGAAGCGCTGATCGAAGGCGTGCGCACAGGCATTATTGACGCAATTGCTACAGACCATGCTCCCCATGGGCGGGAAAAAGAGCGCGGAATTAGTTCTAATTCACCCTTTGGAGTAACCGGTCTGGAAACAGCGTTTCCGGTGCTCTACACCAAGCTGGTCAAAACAGGAAAACTGGAACTAGAAAGACTCTTAAGGGCGTTAACGACCGGTCCGGGTAAAGTGGTGGCCAAAGACTTTAACCTTGCAGTCGGCAGACCAGCTGATTTAACAGTAATTGACTTAGAACTTGTCCGGATAGTTAAACCGGAAAGGTTTTTCAGCAGAGGAACAAATTCCCCTTATATTGGTGAGACACTTGAGGGCTGGCCGGTGCTGACGTTAGTAAACGGGATGGAAAAATACAGTGCTTCGGAAAGAGGAGGGTGGTAATCGGTGCAGCTGGACGTTGTTAAGAACAGGCAGATAGCAGCAGAGATTTGGGAATTAACTTTAGGAGGCATTTTTCCCTACGCTCAAACAGCGCCGGGACAGTTTATGATGATCCAAATCGGCACCGGCTGTGAGCATGTGCTGAGGCGGCCGATCAGCATCGCAGCAGTGGATGAAGATAGTTTGACATTAGTTTACCGCACCGTAGGCGAGGGAACCAGATGGCTTTCGAAGCGGAAATCTGGAGACAAGCTTGATGTTCTAGGGCCTTTAGGCAGTGGCTTTCCCCTCCCTCCTCCAAATGCAGAGGTGTTAGTTGTTGGAGGCGGGATTGGTTCGCCCCCGCTGTACCAATTAGCATCAGAGCTTACAGGTATAACTGAAAATGTGGATCTTGCTTTGGGATTTCGAAGTAAAAGTGAATGCTTCTGGATCGATGAGTTTTCCAAGCTTGGCAATTTAGCTATAGCAACTGATGATGGTTCAGCAGGAGTTCAGGGCAGTGTGATAGATTTAGTGAACAAGTTCCAGTCTGCAGGTAAAAGCTGGGACTATGTTTATGCCTGCGGACCTGTAGGCATGCTGCGGGCTTTGCAGGAGCATTTTGCCGGACAAGCTGTGCATGGCTATGTTTCTTTGGAAGAGCGGATGGCCTGCGGTGTAGGCGCCTGCTATGGCTGTGTCTGCAAAACAGAGGATAAGGCTTTTGCTAAGCGGATCTGCGCTGATGGTCCGGTTTTTGACTGGAACGAGGTGATTCTATGAGCGGTCCTGATTTGAGCGTAAAACTTGCGGGGTTGAGCTTAAAGAATCCGGTAATGCCTGCCTCCGGCTGTTTTGGATTCGGACAGGAGTACGCCAAGTATTACCCTCTGCATCAGCTGGGGGCGGTAGTAACGAAGGCGGTGACCCGCCAGCCCCGCCAGGGTAATCCTACTCCTAGAGTGACTGAGGTTAAGGGTGGAATGTTAAACGCAATCGGACTGGCAAACCCCGGTGTGGAGCATGTGCTGGCGAATGAGCTGCCCTGGCTTGCCGAGCAGGATGTTCCGGTAGTTGTGAACGTAGCGGGAGAGACGGCAGCGGAGTATGTAGAAGTTGCAGAGCTGGTTTCTAAATCCGGGCTTGCAGCTGCGATTGAGCTCAACGTTTCTTGTCCCAATGTAAAAGCAGGTGGAATCACCTTTGGTGTGGATCCCCAAATCTTGGAGAGCTTGGTTAAGGAAGTAAGGAGTGTCTGCTCCATTCCTTTATTTGTTAAGCTATCCCCTAATGTGGCAGATATTCGCGAAATAGCCTTGGCGGCGCAATCCGGGGGAGCTGATGGCTTGACTTTAATCAATACTTTAATCGGCATGAAAATAGATATTAAATCCCGCCGTCCGGTCTTGGCTAATAGGACCGGAGGCCTTTCTGGCCCGGCAGTAAAGCCGGTAGCGGTGCGGATGGTGTATGACACAGCTCAAGTTGTGGACATTCCCATTATCGGGATGGGTGGAATCTGCACCGGAGCCGATGCGGTTGAGTTTATTATGGCAGGAGCCAGCGCGGTGATGGTTGGAACTGCTAATTTTACCAATCCAAGGGCCTGCCCAAAGATTATCGCTGAAATTAGAGAATTCATGGAAGCAAACGGAATTGAAAGCCTTGATGAGATACGGGGGTGCGCTCTGTGAAATTAAATGACCGGGTGATTGTTGCGT
This sequence comes from Bacillota bacterium, assembly GCA_012837335.1. NCBI lineage: Bacteria > Bacillati > Bacillota > Bacillota bacterium. Next base: position 8,356 of record DURM01000049.1, on the reverse strand, counting down.
TAGACTTTCAGGAAATTGAGCAGCTGGATAAACTGCTGAAGCAGCTGCCTAATCTGTCTTTTGTTAAGGTGGGCATGGAGCTTTTTTACACTGCCGGTCCGGATTTAGTGAAGCGGTTAAAGGACCGGGGCTTAAAAGTATTCCTTGATGTAAAGGTGCATGATATTCCCAACACAGCCTATGGCGCTGTTAATACTTTAAGTAAACTTGGCTGCGATATTCTCAACGTTCACTGCGCCGGTGGACTGGAGATGATGAAACGAGCAAAGGAAGCGCTGGTGGGAGACACTAAACTGATTGGGGTAACCCAGCTTACTTCGATAGATCAAGAAGCGATGAACGAGCAGCTTTTGATCCCAGGAGAAGTTGAAGACTGCGTGCTCCACTATGCTGCGCTTGCTAAAGAGGCGGGACTGCATGGAGTGGTTTGTTCTCCTAATGAGGTAAAACTGCTTAAAAGTAAGTTAGGTCTAGGATTTCTAGCCGTAACTCCGGGAGTGCGGCCTCTGGGCAGTGATGTGGGAGACCAGAAGCGGATAATGAGTCCTGCTCAAGCAGTGCAGGTCGGCAGCGATTATTTGGTGATTGGACGGCCGATTACCGCCAGTTCTGATCCAAAGCGGGCATTCGATCAGATCTTGGCAGAAATTGAGGTGGTATTATGACAAGCCAAGAACTCCTTCAGGAGTTTATTGAATTAGGTGCGCTGAAAGAGGGACATTTTCAGCTAACTTCAGGACTGCACTCACAGCAGTATGTGCAGTGCGCGGCTGTGTTTGAATATCCGAATAAGGCAGAGAAAATAGTGGCTGAGCTTGTTAAGAAGCTGCCGCGGGATCTCGACACAGTTATTGCTCCGGCAGTTGGGGGAATTAATTTGGGTTATGAAGTGGCGAAAGCTTTAAACTGCCGCTTTATTTTTGCAGAAAGAGAACAGGGAAAAATGACCCTGCGGCGCGGGTTCCATCTCCAACCACAGGAAAGGGTATTAGTGGTGGAGGATGTGGTAACAACTGGGGGATCAGTCCAGGAAATCCTGGAAATAGCAAAGAATAATGACTGCAGAGTGCAGGCAGTGGCCTCCTTGGTGGATCGCAGTGGAGGGAAGGTTGATTTCAAAGCACCTTATTTTTCTCTGCTGAAGCTGGAAATTGAAACTTATTCTCCGGAGAACTGTTCGCTCTGCAAAGCAGGAGTGCCAATTATGAAACCGGGTAGTAGGGGGAGTAAGTAATCAGGTAAGGGATAAAATATTAGACAGGTAAAAGACACGCATTATCCTAGATAATGCTAGTACAATCATAGATGCTGCACTTCATATGACTATGTAGATTGGTAACTATTCATCCACATTATGATGCATATTATAAACTGCCAGGCGCCTAGAAAACCTTAGAGGCCTCACAATTCATACGGAATTAAGTAAAGCTGTCATTAAGCGGTTATTAACTGTTCAAAAGGTTAATTGATCTGGCATGATAGGGAAGATCAACCTTGTTAGCTCGGTTAAAAGCATATACAATGTTGATCCTCAGTATTTTATGGAGGTATGACAGAATGACAATACCAGATTATCAGAGTATTATGCTGCCTCTTCTGCATTTTGCTGGCGATGGCAAGGTCCATTCTATCCATGATGCTTATTCGGCTATGGCAGATTATTTTCGACTATCCGATGAAGAAAGAAAAGCATTGTTACCTAGCGGGAAGCAAAAGGTGATAGAAAATAGAGTGAGTTGGGCTAGGACTTATTTGGTTAAGGCTGGCTTGCTGTATTCTCCAAAGAGGGGATGCTTTCAAATTACTGAAACAGGGCAAAGTTTCTTGAGTACAAATCCCCAGAGATTAACTATTGAAGAACTGCGTAAGTATGAAGGTTTTAAAGAGTTTCGATATGGTCAAGAAAGACAAAAGAATAAGACGGAGACTATGAGTCGGATACAGACACCCGAAGAAATATTAGAGAGAACTGTTGATGAAATGCAGCAAGAGTTAGCTCAAGAGTTGCTATCAAAAATAATGGATTGTACTCCGGGTTTTTTTGAACGATTAGTAGTGGATCTTCTCGTACGCATGGGCTATGGTGGTTCTAGACGTGAGGCTGGGCAAGTCTTAGGTCGTTCGGGCGATGGTGGTATTGATGGTATAATTAAGGAAGATAAATTGGGACTTGAAACAATTTATATACAGGCGAAACGGTGGGAACAATCTGTAGGACGTCCAGAAATACAACGATTTGTAGGTGCATTACAGGGTGTTAAGGCACGTCGTGGAGTGTTTATAACTACCTCCTACTTCACACAGGATGCTTGGAACTATGCCAATAACATAGAGACTAGAATAGTTTTAATTGACGGACAACAGTTAGCAGAATTGATGATTGAACATAATCTGGGGGTTAGTACTGTTGAAACATATACGGTGAAGCGGATTGACTCTGATTATTTCTTGGATGAATGATCAACTTGTTCAATGATGTGATGCATTTGAAAATGGGCATGTTTTTGGATAACCGAATTGTTTAACAACATTGGAAAATGTCAGGTCGGGCTTGGATACTAATCAGAAGTTCCGATAATGTGTTCAAACAGGCAAATGACAGAATATTGGGCTAAAGAAAATTAGTTAGCGCTCCGTTGTGGAGATAGAATAGGTTTCAAAAAAAGAAGTTGCAATGTCATCTAATTGGGCAGCAATTTCTGGGAACGGAACATTAAGATCCAGTATTCTTACAGAGATTCTATTGCCATCGATAATTACATCGCAGTTCGTTGATATGCTTTCACCTGTCTTAGCATACAGCAGTAGTCCCGATACATTCCCAGTTTTGTCTGAGTCTGCATTTTTTACATATGAAAAAATCTGATATAAGTTGGATGAATGGAGAGTCTGGGTTCCAAACAGCCAATGGGTCTGCATTGTTCTGTTATAGTATTTTGTATCAATAATAAGCATTTCGTCACCATACCTCAGTGTGACATCAGTGTACATTGTGGGAAGGATAGATGCATATTCTGTATCGACGTCCCACTTAATCTGCGTTGAGGATGCTTTCAGCATCGGATGATGATAGCGGTAATATTCCAGGACAAATTTTTCAAACAGCTTAGCCAAGTTGATCTCATCCAAAGAGAATTCAGACATTTTGTAAAGACCTTTTTCGGTTGTTAAAAGCAGGCTGTCCAGCACAAAAGAGCAGATATTAAGCAGCATTATGTAGTTCTGATTGTTGCGGTGAAATCTTAAAGTATTCCAGTCGATAAAAGCTGGGTCAAGATTATCCACATCTGCAAAGAAGAGCAACACTTTTTTCAGCGCGTGTCGTCTGGATTTATTAACGGTGTTTGATTTGAGCAGGTGAAATGCAGTTGTTTTAATGATCTGATTAAAGATATTGTTTTCTGTGAGTTGATCATATTCGCACGCCAACCGCGCGTGTCTTTTGATTTTCTTATGAATGGTATCATGAATCTTAATTCTACCTCGCAGTCCAGCAATGTCATCTGTGTGCGGAACGTATTCGCGGTATAAGCCTTGTTTCACCTGTTGTGCCATGCCTACAGCTAGAATTCCAGCGAGCAAGTCCTGGACATTTTCAAAATCCTCTGATGCTAGTTCTTGGTAGTTTTTCTGTTTCAGCACCTGGTAAGCATATGAAAGCATGTAGTAGATATTTTTGATAAGGATACCGTTGTGCTTAGTCATCGAACACACTCCGGAGCATATTTTCCCAGTGTTTAAGCTTAGTTCTGTCATCAAACCAGTATTCCTCCAACAGCGGCAGAACCTCATATTCCACAATCTCACGCATCCAATCCTCTGTGCAGGTATCCTTATTTCGACTGCAGAAGTAGCTGTGTCCAATGCGGAATTCTCTGCCAAGCGATGGATCGTCAACAATCACTTTATTAAGCTCCTTCACCCGGTCAATCAGAGTGTTAAATGTTTCGTTATCCAGCTGGTTCATATACGCTCGGAAACCATCTGAATCAAATCCTGGAGATATTCTAAAAAAGCTAAAGCGCCTGCGCAGAGCGTAGTCAATCATAGCTAAGCTCCGGTCGGCTGTATTCATCATGCCGATAATATATATGTTGCTAGGTACAGTAAACGGTGTTTTGTCATATGCTAAGGTTGTCTTAGTACCCCGATAGTCTTTTTCGATCAACATCAGCAGCTCGCCAAATATCTTGCTGGTGTTGCCTCGGTTGATTTCATCGATGATGAAGAAAAACTGTTCTTTAGGTTTACTGGATGCTTTTTGGCAGAAACGATAGAAGATTCCGTGCTCTAGTTCAAAGCTTTCTCCACGGGGTTTATATCCCATTACAAAGTCTTCATATGAGTAATTTTGATGGAATTGAATGAACTCAATATTGTCATCCTGCTTCTTGCCCAAAACAGCCCAAGCTAAGCGTTTTGCAGCAAAAGTTTTTCCAACTCCTGGTGGCCCTTCTAATATTAGGTTCTTTTTGTTCTCAAGCAGTGACACCAGTGTGTCGAAGTCTGCTTCAGTCATAAAAACCTCATTTAAAAAATCTTGTTTAGTGTATAATGCAATATTATCCGTTTCTTGTGCATGCAACTCCACGCCAGAAAGATCAAACTGATCTAACGCTGTACTTAACTCGTCACGAAGTTTCCAGATAAATGTGCCTTCTGATTTATCATCGGTATGTTTGCCCAAATAAAGAATAGGCCACCACCGAGAATCTTTATTATCGGGTGGAAGAGGACAATTAGTAGCTTTGGCAATTCGCTGTGCAAGTGATGAAGAGCCAGCGTTGTAGAAGTTGGGTTTTTCACCATACTTTTCTGAGAGTTGTTTGCAAGTTGCCATGCCCCCATGGTCCTTAATCCTTTTCATGATCTCTAGACTATCTGGGGTAAATATGTCCTGATTACCTAATAGATCCAGCCATTGTTGTACCGAGATGTTGGGACTGTAATCTTCAGGGAACCATTTGTCCTTTTCCGAAAAAACTCTACTGATATAATAACCAACATCCATTGTTAGAGTTTTTAGAGCGGGATCAGGATAGCAGTCATCGTCCAGAACTGACTGTAGCTTATTAATCAGCTCAATATCTTTCTTTAATTCCTCACACAATTGATCATACAGTTTAAAGCCGATAGTTAATCTATTGGTCCTTGAACCAGCGGGAACAAGACTGCTATTGAGGACCTTGGCTACCTTTATGGCTTCTGAGTATTTGTAGATATAGTATTTGTGAGGAAAACGGAGCCAAAGATAGGTGCTTATTGAGTTAGGAGTCTGGTAGTGTTGTTTCCATGAACCGTTGTCATGTTTTTCTTTTAGCCTGTCTGCATCAGATATAAATTTTTCGACTCGTGCAGTCAAATCTTTATATTCGTCATAAAGATTAATAAACATAGCCCTAACAGCTTCTGCGTCAGCAGCAATAAACTCCTGAAGCATTGCGCGTGGATAATAGTGTTGAGACGCGGTTAGATTATCGGTTTTATTGGTAGCTTGAGTGAACATTTCCAAAAAGTCCGGAGCATTTATGCTCCAGTGCTGTTGAAAATGCTTTACTGCTTGCCACTTGTAGCGTTCTTTTGTCCACCAATTATCAAAGTCTTTTTTGTAGTCAACCAGTACCTCATGGAGCTTAACGGTGTCAATCATCGCTGTACCTCCTAAGGATTTATAGCAAGATGGAAGGGTTATTATTTTTACGCAGCTGGATATAAGTTCAATTTCAGTTCTGTAATTTCCTTTGTAAGGGCATTTTTAGTTGATGTATGGAATATAGCTCTGATTTTGCTAAAGTTTATGTTTTGACTGGAGATGACAGGAATGAGGTATCAAGGCAGCTATCGTCAGATTACAACAGCTAGTTTTGAAAAGAAAATTGCTGCTGCCCAGCAGCATCTAACCAACTGCAAACTATGTCCGCGTGAATGTGGTGTGGATCGCACTACGGAGTTAGGTTTTTGCCAGGCAGGTGCTGAACTAGGAGTTTCCAGCTTTGGTCCTCACTTTGGGGAAGAAAGAGAATTGGTTGGGAAAAATGGCTCTGGTACTATCTTCTTTGCCCACTGTAATCTCCGCTGTGTCTACTGTCAGAATTACCAGCTCAGCTTTTGGGGAGAAGGTGAGGTATACACTACCGAACAGCTTGCAGACATGATGCTGGTCATTCAGGCTAACTATAAGTGCGGTAACATTAATTTAGTGACGCCTACCCATTATGTTCCCCACATTTTAGAGGCCGTGTATATTGCATCCCAAAAGGGCTTGCGAATACCAATTGTTTATAACTGCAGCGGTTATGAAAGTATCGACACGCTTAAGCTGCTTGAGGGTGTTGTAGACATTTATATGCCGGACATTAAATACAGCTCGGAGGAGTGGGGCAGGAAATATTCTCAAGCTCCAGATTATTTTGCTAAAGCATTTTTAGCACTTAAAGAAATGGATCGCCAGGTAGGCGGTCTTGTAGTTGAAGAAAGCGGTTTAGCTTACCGGGGACTTTTAATCCGGCACCTGGTACTTCCTGGTGGTTTGGAAGAAACAAAGCAAGTCCTAGATTTTATCAAATCAGAGCTTTCTCCGGATGTATTGGTCAACTTAATGGCTCAATACTATCCAAGCTATAAAGCATTTGAATACCCGGAACTGGACCGCAGGATAAGCCAGAAAGAATTCAGCGAAGCAGTAAGCTATGCCGAGGCACTTGGCCTAAGGCTTGCTGAGTGTTAGTTTACTAATAGCTAAAGAAGCCACCTCGGCTTCTTTTTTTCATGAACAGCTTTACTAACTCAAAGCTGGGTCTGCTATAATAAGATTTAAGGAGCAGGGTAAGGATAATCTGCATAAGCTGAAATAAACAGGAATAGGAAAAGAGGACTAGGCGTGAACAGGTATGAAATCGGTGAAATTATAGATATTGCCTGCAGGGCCGGAAAAATCATCTTGGAAAATGGCGGCGAGATTTATCGGGTAGAGGATACCATGCAGTTTGTCTGCAGGGCATTCGGAATTGAAGAATGCGACAGCTACGCTACACCAACCATGATTGTAATTTCCGTCAGTGATGAAAAAGGTGAAGTGTTTTCCCGGATGATGCGGATCCGTCGGCGCGGCGTTAATCTTAACAAGGTTGAAGCAGTGAACAATTTTTCCCGCGCGATTTTACATAATCCAATCACTCCTGAAGAAGCTAAAGCAAAGCTGGCGGCTATCAACAACTATCCTGTGTACAGTTTTTGGTATATGGCTTTTGCTGCGGCAGTGGGGACAAGTGCTTTTACGATTGTCTTTGACGGAGGATTAAGTACTTTTATCTGCGGCTTTTTTCTGGGAGGTTTTCTCCGCTTAATTGTTGATGGCTTAAATAGAATTCAGCTTGGCTTCTTTACTGTCAATGTAATTGGCGGCGCTGCGGCTGCTCTGGGTGGCTGGCTGTTTACATATTTAGGTTTGATACCTGATTGGTGGATCATTACTCTATCGGCTTTAATGCAGCTGGTACCTGGACTAATCTTTACCAATGCGCTGCGGGATGCGGCTGCTGGTGACCTTGTTTCGGCAATCAGCCGGGGGATGGAAGCGTTAAGTATCGTTACTGCCTTGGCCAGCGGAGCCGGTGGAACGCTGATGCTTCTGGCAAAACTGGGAGGTGGATGACGTGCTTCTAAAACCAATATTTGCCGCGGCAGCAGCGGCATCATTTGGCATTCTCTTTAATGTGCGGGGAAAAAACTTAATATTTACTGGTATCAATGGCGGGTTTGGCTACTTTATTTTCGCTCTGTTTACTTCTCATAACTATGAAAGCTATATCGGCATGTTTTTTGCCAGTCTAGTGATGACCATATTTGCTGAGATAGCTGCCCGCAAGATCAAAGCCCCGGCAGCAATCTTTTTGGCTCCTGCTTTAATTCCGATTGTTCCCGGTGGAAGGATGTTTGCTTTTGTGCTGCATCTTCTAGAAGGCAATAACCAGCTTGCAGTAGCTGATGGGATCGCAACACTGCTCCAATCTGGAGCGATTGCGATTGGGATAATAATTGTCTCCTCAATGACCAAGGTGATGATGGGTTTATTACATATGAAAAAAAGTTATAAATAAAATAACGGTTCTTGTCCGGAGATTCTGCATACGATCTCTGGCATGTGCAGAACAAGATCGGCTATTGGGAACTGGTTGCGGCTGATGCAGTTGTTCCAATGGGCGAGCTGTTGGGCGAAGAGTACTACAGTCGAAGGCAGCTGGACCTGGGATGCGGTTACAGATTATGGTCTCAAAGTCACTAGGGACACCGATGGCGATGGTGAAATCGATCTCTGTGCCACCAATGATGTGCGGGTATGGGATTTAGCTGTATC
>DURM01000048.1 GCA_012837335.1 Bacillota bacterium | reverse complement strand
GCTCCCTCGTAATGGGTTTGATTGGTTCAAATGCTGCTGTTATTTTGTTGAAGCTCTGGATAATGCATCGCGAACTGCAATGTTACCGGTTAAAGTGATTCCGGTAGCACCAGAAATAACATCTACGTAACCCGGCTCAGCGTCTTTTGCAAGATTGGAGTACTGCAGCCAAGCCATTTCTAACGGCCAGTTGTAATCGGCCGGATCAAGAACTGAGTAGTCGGGATTAATTCTTTCGAAAGTAACTTCTTGGATCTTGTCATCTTTAATGGTTACTCTCACAACCTCGTAGTAACCGCGGGCAGTGTAGTGAGATCTGCCTAAGAACACGCCGTCAAAATATTTACCGAGCTTAGCGTCGGGATCAGCTTTCAGAAGTGCTCTTTCAACAGCTTGTTTAAACATGGTGCTGCTGCTGGTAGCTCCGGAAACGATGTCTACATCGGTACCTTGAATTTCTACCATTTGAGCGCCCAGGGTTTGAACCGCGGTTCTAGCTTCTTCCCAAGAATAAACGGCAAAGTCCTTTTCAACTAACTTGCTGGTATACTCGCGGAGGATAATAGCAGCAATTTTACCATCTTCGATAAATACTTTCGCATAGCCAATGCTGTTTCTGCCTGCATCGGACCAAGCTTCGTATTCTCCGTCAACCCAGTTGGCAGCTGAAGCTGCACTTGTTACTAACAACATCAACATAAGAGCAAATACTAATGTTTTTCTCATAACTTTTCCTCCCCAAAATATGTTCTGTGAACACATTCACCAACCAACCCATTAATAGATTAACATTTTTTGATATAACAGTCAATCATAAAAACTAGTTTTTGATAAAAATATCAATAAAAAATGTCCACCTTGGTGAGGCGGACTTAGTTGCCATTCTTAAGTTCCCAGTGGAGCAGCAGTGTGATTAGTGCGCGGATGATTACCAAACCGCCTACAGCCAGCAGTTCTGTGATATCGCGCGCTACGATTGTTTTGAGAATCTCACCGGCGAGCAGGAACTCTAGGCCCAAGGTCATACCGTGAGCCAGCATTAGCTTGAGTTCGCCGCCCGGTTCTTTAAATCTCAGCTGGCAGTAGCGAAGAAAGGTTTTGATAGCAGAATAAGCTATGATCAGAATGCCAATACTCTCGATAATATAGATGAGAATGAGAGAAATATTTGTAATGATTTCCTGCACTTGCGCCATGTTCTTTACCTCCTTGTCCATTTAGTTTGAAAAATAAAAAAGCCTCTTGCTGGCAGAGGCTTTTTATCCATTGGAGATAGTCACCACCATCATAACTTCATGCCCCAATGCTTGAGCCCGCTCATGCAGCCGGCGGAGAGCGGACCAGACCTGGTCGCTTTCACCGTGGAGATGGGTGCTCAAGGAGCCGATGTCGTACTGGAGATGATAATCCGCTAACGCGTGGAGGGACTCCTCGATCACTTGATCCGAGTCCGCAGTCTCGACTGGATATAGGGAAACCTCTGCTGAAATCATATTTATTGCACCTCCTAAGATTTCCCTTAGTATATCCGGGAAATCTTAGGAGTAATCAGGTGTTTATCTTGGCGGTATGCAGAGCTGCTGTCCGGGGAAGATCAGGCTAGGATTGCTGACCTGCGGATTAGCTCTGATCAGCGCGTCAAGGCTGATTCCGAACCGCCTGGCAATAGTAAACATACTGTCTCCCGGCTGCACGGTGTAGCGGGTTGATCCGGGTGGGCATGCGCCGGGTGATCTTGGCACACAGATTCTTTGACCCGGCCGGATTTGGTTCGGGTTAGGAATCTGCGGATTAGCTGCGATTAGAGCATCTAAGCTTACGCCAAAACGCTGCGCGATCAAGAACATGGTATCGCCGGGCTGCACAATATAGACGAAACTGTTCGGCGGACATCCATCCGGTGGAGGCTGTGTGCCGGTTGGTACGCAGACAATTTGTCCGGGCAGAATCAGATTTGGATTCGGAATCTGCGGATTAGCTGCGATTAAGGCATTCAGGCTCACACCGAAGCGCTGCGCAATTAAGAACATGGAGTCACCGGGTTGCACCGTATAGGCAAAAGTATTTGGCCGACACGGTCCCGGAGCAGGTGTAGTGGGTACGCAGACTGTCTGGCCGGGTGTAAGCTGGTTCGGATTCGGAATCTGCGGATTAGCTGCGATCAGTGCATCCAAACTTACGCCAAATCTTTGGGCGATGGTGAACATGGTATCGCCCGGCTGGACTATATACGGAAATGTGTTCGGCGGACAGACCACTGATGTCTGCGGTACACAGACAATTTGACCCGGCTGAATCTCGCTGGGATCCGGGATCTGCGGATTAGCTGCGATTAATGCGTCTAAACTAACCCCAAACCGCTGGGCAATCGTAAACATGGTATCACCGGGCTGGACTGTATAAGCAAATGTATTCGGCGGACATGTAAACTGCTCAGCTGTGATGTTATCGTCGCAGTTTTGGCAGTTTTCGGTGTTCTTCTCTACATTATCCAACTTTTATCCCCCTTTGCTTTAGGATAATAGCTATCCAACAGCTGTTACTATCCTATGAAGCTTGGGGGCTGATTGCTACAACCGCAAATATCTTATCTAATCCGGATCAATAAATCAAGTTGTTTTGATGAAAATTTCACGAACCTTTTTCTGTTCCCATGGGGAGGGGAATTCGCCGCTGATCACGAAGTAGAATTGTAAAATCTGCCGTTCGGGGAGGAAGCGGTGTGGGCGAAATCTTTGTAATGGCCAATCAAAAAGGCGGCGTAGGGAAAACCACTTCTACATTTAACCTTGGTGTGGCTTTAACGGATATCGGTCAGCGGGTCTTGCTTGTTGATCTTGATCCCCAGGCAGGCTTAACTTATCATGCTGGATTTGAACCAGATGAGCTGGAGCAGACAATTTTCAACTGTTTGGTCCGGGATATCCCGGTGCATGATCTGATCCTCACCACCAAGTACGGTGTTGAGCTGCTGCCGGCTAATATTGATTTAGCTCTGGCGGAAATGCAGCTTTTAAATGCACCCGCGCGGGAGCGGCGCTTAACAAGGGTGATGAACCAGGTCAGAAGCCGCTATGATTTTATTATCATTGACAGCATGCCCTCGCTGGGCATCCTTACCATGAACGCTTTGGCCGCTGCTGATCAGGTCATTATTCCGGTTTCCTGTGAGTTTCTCAGCGTGAGAGGCACCATGGCTCTGCTTAAGCTGGTGGCTAAAATTCGGGGGCAGCTCAACAGCTCCTTGGAGATTGCCGGCCTTCTGCCGACCATGTTTGATACCCGCACTAAGCATGCCAAAGAAGTAATCAGCATTCTCAAAGAGAAGTTTAAAGATATCTACATTTTCCCTTATCAAGTTGACCGCAGCATTCGGTTTGCTGAAAGCGCCCGGGAGCAGATGCCGATTTTTGAGCACAAAGTGCAGGTGCCCGGAGCTCTTGCTTACCGGGAGCTTGCGCGGGATTTGGTCAAACTTAAGCTGCGCAGATCAAGCTGAAGTTTTGCTGAAGAAAGGATGAAGAGACGTTGAACCAAGTGCGGCGCAGAATTCTTGTCATCATCACCTTGCTGCTGATACTTACTCAGGTCAGCGCTGCAGCGCAGGTGCAGGTAGATTTTCTTGATGTAGGGCAGGGAGACTGCATTCTGATTCGTTCCCATGCGGGAGGGTTGCTCCTGATTGACGCAGGAGTCCAAGCTATGGGCACTTCAGTGGTAGTTCCGTACCTTCAGGCGGAGGGAATTGAAGAAATTGATGCGGTGGTAATGACCCATCCCCACGCGGATCATATCGGCGGATTGGTTCCGGTTTTGGAACAGATTCCAGTTAAACGGATTTATTCTAATTATCAGGTACATACTACGCAGCTGTACGAGCGGCTGCTGCTGTTAATCGAGAGCTTGGACATACCCTTTCTGCTGGCCGAGCCAGGTGTTAAGATCGAAATTCCGGGCATTGACAGCATTCAGGTGCTCCATCCCAGCCAGCCTTTAGGCAGTGATCTTAACAATAATTCGATTGTGGTGCGGATGGATGTAGATGGAGTTGGTTTCTTATTTACCGGCGATATTGAAAAAACAGCTGAAGCGCAGCTGCTGAAGGAACAGGCGGATCTCACCGCGGATATTATCAAAGTGCCCCATCACGGCAGCAATACTTCCAGCCATCAAGAATTTATTGATGCTGTGGGGCCTAAGATTGCTGTAATTCAGGTGAAGGAAGGCAACAGCTACGATCATCCCGATGCGGTGGTAGTTCAGCGCTATCAGGCAGCTGGGGCCGAGGTTTACCGCACCGATTACCACGGCACCATAACGGTGAATGTCAGTAACGGCCGCGTAAGTGTGGAGACCGGCACCATCAGAATCAACTTGACAACAGCCTCAGCTGAGCAGCTGCAGCAGGTGCCCGGAATCGGGAAGGTGCTGGCTGATCGAATAATCGCTTATCGGACCCTGTACGGATTTAATTCTGTCGATGATTTAATCAACATCACCGGAATCGGTCAAAAGACCCTTGAGAAGATTCGGGAATACTTCTACGTAGACTGAGGAGGGGTGCTATGAAGTGGCAGGCTGTTGTTGATCGCTTTGAAGGAGAGATTGCGGTACTGCAATGCTTTGATCCCGACCACAATTCTCAAAAGCGGTATTATACCGTGGAAATGCCGCGGGTGCTGCTTCCACAGGAATTAAAAGAAGGTGACTATCTCACCGCTAACTGGCAGATTGATCCTGAAGCAACCAAATCTGCCCGGGAGAGAGTCACCTCAATCCTAGAGCGACTGGCTAATCGCAATCAGAAGTAGTGCGAAGCCTGGCTAGGATTGCTTGGATTTCCCCTCGGCGCTGCTCTGTTTTTACTGGATCCGGAGTAAGCCGATAGATGCGGCCTCCGGCCATTTTTGCTTCCACAACTTGTCCTTCTTCCAACTCAGAGTTGCTCTGCCGGTGGTAGATTAGCTCTCCTGCAGATGCGTCCATTGGCTCCAATGCGATTACTTCATCAGTGATTGCATCGATGATAAAGTACTCGGTAGTGAAGAAGTTCGGTGCGGCTGCCAAGAGCAGTACCAGGGATATAAGAAGAAAGTGAAACATAGAGCCTCCTTTCTTCTTGGGTGTGGATTGGGCACTTATATACTTATACAAGTATTCTGAAAAAACCTGCTTGAAAATTGAAATGCTGGAGGAGATGATCCGATGCGGTTAGCAGTGATCGGGGGAACGGGAGTTTACGATCCCATGCTCTTGGACACCCCCCGCAGCATTGATGTTAAGACCCCTTATGGACCAGTCCCCGTAACTGTAGGAGTTTATCAGAACAGCGAAATAGCTTTTGTAGCCCGCCACGGCAGTGGGCATTCAGTTCTGCCCCATCAAATTAACTACCGGGGTATTATCTGGGCGCTAAAATCCTTGGGAGTAGAGTACATCATCGGAACCAACGCTGTTGGCTCAGCCAATCCCGCCATGCGTCCCGGTCACTTTGTTGTGATTGACCAATTTATCGATTTTACCAAACAAAGGCCATTTACCTTTTTCGATGGGGAAAACACTCCCGTAGTTCATGTGGATATTACTGAACCTTACTGCCAGACTTTACGACAGATAATCGTGGAGCTGGGGCGGAGCATGAAGCTCGCGATCCATGAGCGCGGCTGCTATGTCTGCTTCGAAGGCCCCCGCTATGAGACATCTGCTGAAGTTAGGATGGCGGGAATGCTCGGTGGCGATGTCTTGGGAATGACCAATGTGCCGGAAGTAGTGCTGGCACGAGAAGCGGGGATCTGCTATGCAACGATCTGTGTGGTGACCAATATGGGCGCCGGGATGGCAGGGGCGGCTCTGTCTCACGATGAGGTAAGCGCCATTATGAGCGAAAACATGAACCATGTGCGCCGGCTTGCTCTGGACAGCTTAGCAGCTGTGGCTGGTGAAACGAAATGCACCTGCAGCGGGGATAATGTTTCTCTTCCGGGCATGCAGGATT
>DURM01000047.1 GCA_012837335.1 Bacillota bacterium | reverse complement strand
CCTTCTCTATGATTTTGATAAAACCCTCTGCACCAAGGATATGCAGGAGTATACCTTTATTCCCAAACTTGGCCTTGAGCCGGAGCAGTTTTGGGCTGAAGCTAATGGCTTGGCTGAGAACCACAAGATGGATCGAGTTCTTTCGTACATGTATTTAATGATCAACAAAGCGGCAAGTTCCTATGTGCCCGTTCGCCGGGAGGACTTTGTGGAACTTGGTAAAGATTTAGAGTACTTCCCCGGCGTTGAAGCTTGGTTTGAAAGGATCAATGCCTACGGCAGAGAAATGAATATGAAGGTAGAGCACTACATCATTTCTTCTGGATTGCGGGAAGTTATTGAGGGCTCCAGCATCTTTAAGCATTTTCGGGAAGTTTTTGCCTGTGAGTTTTTCTATGATGTCAATGGTGTGGCGGTTTGGCCAAAAAATGCGGTCAACTACACAACGAAAACCCAGTTCTTGTTCCGAATTAATAAAGGTGTGCTGGATATTTCCAATGATCAAGATCTAAATGAATATACTCCAGAAGATGAGAGGCGAGTGCCGTTTAGAAATATGATTTACATCGGTGATGGGTACACCGATGTTCCCTGCATGAAGCTGGTGAAAGTAAACGGAGGCTATTCAGTTGCAGTTTACCAGCCGGGGGAAAGGGAAAAAGTTGAGAACCTGCTGGTGCATGACCGAGTCGATTTCCTGGTTCCAGCTGATTATCGGGAAAACAGTGAACTGGACAAGCTGATTCGGGACATGATCTTTACAATCAGCATGGTAGACAGCTTAAAGAAGAAAACCAAGCAGCAGATGGATGACATCCTGAGCTGAGATAAACAATAAAGGAGAAATGTCTATGTATCTTATGTCCTACTTTAAAGATGCAGAGCGGAAGATGTTTATTGCTGAAAGCGACAATCTTCTGGAATGGAAAGACTTAAATGATGGCAAGCCGGTTTTTGCAGCCGGTGGCGGCAATTTTATCCGGGACCCATTTCTAATTAAAGACAAGCAGGGCAAATGGCATATGTTTTTTACCAATAAGTGGTACAGCCAGAGCATCGGCCACGCAGTTTCCGATGATTTGCTGAACTGGACTGAGCTTGATGAAATTGTGCTTTTCCCAGGCAATGATGATGTCCATAACTGCTGGGCTCCGGAATGCTACTGGGATGAGAAAAGCCAGCGGTTCAACCTGGTTTGGTCTACCAGCTTTAAATCCAAAAACGAAGGGGATCGGGTAGACAGCATCCGCATTTGGTACGCTGTCAGCGATGATTTAATGAGCTTCTCCGAACCAAAGCTGCTGTTTGATCCCGGTTATCCCGTAATCGATTCATCGATTGTGGAATACAACGGGTTGTACTATATGGCATTTAAAGATGAACGCGATTTTAATAAGCCGGGAAGCCCCTACAGCGCCATTAGAACAGCCATTGCCGAGAAATTCGAAGGTCCATATGAGCAGATTTCTCCGATTCTCACTAACTGGCGCTCCGAAGGACCGATGCTGATTCGGGAAAATGATCAGTTCTACGTATTTTACGATGCCTTTGGAGAAGGGATTTACAGATGCATGGTGAGCAAGGACTTTAAAAACTGGACAGATATTACATCTTCCATGAAGTTTCCGGATAAATGCAAGCATGCGTGCATAACCAGACGGTAACAGCTTGATTTAGGCTAGTTAACCCTGCATGGTAAATTGTGAAAATTAGCCCTGCAGGGTTCTTTTTGTGCTTTTGTGCGTTTGTTAGCGTTAGAATTATCAGACAGAAGAATATAATGGCATGAATATTGGCAAAATAGATTTGAGATGCAGGAATATTTAAACAGAGAGCGAAGTAAATATATACCCACAAAGGAAACGTGTAGCTGAACTCCTTGG
>DURM01000046.1 GCA_012837335.1 Bacillota bacterium | reverse complement strand
TCATAAAACCGAGCCAGCAGATTGGCAATGGTTGTTTTGCCGCTTCCCGTCATGCCCAGCAGGCAGACTGTGGATCCCTTCGGGATGGTTAGGGAAAAATCCGCAACCGCTTCTTCGCCATTAGGGTAGGCGAATGATACATTATTAAAGTTAATATCGCCGTCGATATTTTTAACGATTGGTTCACCCAAGCTGTCTAATGCATCTTCGGCGTCAACAATTTGGAAGATCCGCTCAGCGCCGGCAATTGCCCGCTGAAACATCTCAGACAGCCAGCCGATTTGCCGCACCGGCCAGATCAGGTTTTCGGCGAAGCTGGTAAAGGCAATCATTGTGCCGAGACTGATCTCTCCTTTAATCACAAAGTAACCGCTGGCAGCCAGAGCTACCATGCCCGAGAACGAGCCGAGAAAATCCATGGTTGGGTGGACTGTGCTGCTTAAACGGGCAATTTTCAGCCCCAGCTGGTAAAACTGCTCGTTTTCATGGCCAAATTTTCCCTCTGCTTCCGGTTCCCGGGTGAAGGCTTTAACTACCCGGATTCCAGAGACATTTTCCTGAGCAGTTGTGTGCAGCCTGCCGGACTGCTTCTGCAGACTTTGGTATAAGGGACCGATGCGTCTGGCGTACCACACTGCCAGGATCCCGAGAAGAGGAAAAGTTGCAAAGATAATCAAAGTAAGCAGTGGATGCATAATCAGCATGGCAATAGTAATGCCAATGACGATCATAGCGTTGACCAGGATCAGCATGATTACAAAACCGGTACCATCCCGCACCGCATCTACATCTCGGGTTAATACCGACATTAAGTCGCCTGTTTTCTTTGTATCAAAAAAAGAAAAGGGCAGATGCAGAATGCGCTTAAAGAGCAGTTTGCGCAGATCATGGCTGATGTAGTTGCCGGTACCCTCTTGGAAATAAATCTCTACATACACAAAAATAAAGCGGGTTACCGCTAAAATCAGCAGATAAAGAGCGCTGGTTCTGATTGTGCTGAGACTGTCCGCAAGAGGCTGCCCGGAAGTGAAAGTGTCAAAAACATTGCGGATAACTAATGGCAGCAAGATCAATCCAGCGGAGTCGCCCAGCATGCCGATGCCGGCCAAGATTCTGCGTCCCCATTGATTTTTCACCATTCGAAAAGCGCGGAGCAGATGCCGCATAATAATCACCAACTTACCAGTATCATAATAGCGATACCAATTTACCATATTTTATCTGCTTTAACAACGATTTCTTTGTATTTTTGGAGGTGGAAGATGCGTTTAGACTACAGTTTTTACCGCCGGGATGTTTTAGATGTTGCGGAGGATCTGTTAGGGATGAACCTGGTTCGCATTATTAATGGGAAGCGTCTTGCCTGCCGGATTGTCGAAACCGAAGCCTACCGCGGTCCTGAGGATAAAGGATGCCATGCTTATGCAAACCGCCGCACCAAGCGGACAGAGGTGATGTTTCATCCCGGTGGATGCGCGTATATTTATCTGATTTATGGGATGTATTATATGCTGAATATTGTAGCGGCAGAAGCAGATGAGCCGCAGGCGGTGCTCATTCGGGCAGCAGAGCCCCTTGAGGGGATTGAGGAAATGGAAAAACGCCGCCGTTTAAAAACCAACGACCGGCGCAGGCTCTTGAATGGACCAGGAAAACTCTGTCAGGCTTTGGATATTGACCTATCCTTTAATGGTTATGATTTGGTTAAAGGCAGGAAACTGTTTATCGAGCAGCCTAAACAGCGTCATGCAGAGCAGATTGTAAAGGCAAAGCGGATTAACATTGACTACGCGGAGGAATATCGGGATAAATTGTGGCGGTTTTATTTTGCCGATAATCCCTATGTTTCACGGTTAAATTGATGCAGCAGGAAAAATGAGTATAAATGTGGTATCATAGAGGAGAAATTTGATCATGACTATGTTCACAAGGAGGATAAGCTATGCAGGATAAGTATTCATACGGAGGTTTTACTCTCCCCGGTGAAGCTGGCTATGAGGAACTGACCTTAAAATTAGCTAAACGCTGGGGCGCAGATGTAATTCGCGACAGTGATGGAACTCAGCTTTCCGATCAAATATTTGAATCTGGCTACGATATTTACTCAACAATTTGTCTGGTCAGAGCCGATAACGAGTGGGCCAAGGCAAACATGGATAAGCTGCAGCAGTGCTACCTGATGAGCGAACCGGTTGTGGCTGAAGGCGACACAGTAACCATCAATCTGATGGATACATTCTACAAAGAGCAGTTTAAAGTTAACTTTGATGATGATCCAAAAGAGTTTTGGCAGGTATTTGATCGCACAACCAATGAAGAGGTTGCGCTGGAAAACTGGACCTACGATGCTGAAAATGGTACCGTAACCGTTTCCGGAACTCAGAAGTGGCACCGGTACACAGTTAACTTCCTGGCTTATCGGATCTGGGAAGAGATCTCTATGTATAATCACCACACCAATAATTGGGGCGATCGGGAGCATTTGATGCCCATTGATCCTATCTATCCCGAGGCGCAGGAACATCTGCTCAAAGTTTTGGAGCAGTGGCTCAAGGATCATGAGCACACTAAGGTTGTCAGATTCACATCGCTTTTCTATAACTTTTTCTGGATTTGGGGCGCTGATCCGAAGCGGCCGTTCCATGTGAACGACTGGGGTTCCTATGCCTTTGCAGTCAGCGCGTATGCGATTCGCGAGTTTGAGAAGAAATATGGCTACCGCCTCACATCCGAGGATTTTGTCACTAACGGCTTATATAACAACTCCTATATGCCGCCGTCAGATAAATATCGTGACTGGATGGAGTTCATCCACAATTTTGTTGTGGACTTCGGCAAGAAATGTGTTGCGCTGGTTCAAAAATACGACAAGAAAGCCTATGTGTTCTACAATGACCACTGGCTCGGCATGGAGCCTACTTTAGAGCGGTGGAAGGAATTCAACTTTGATGGAATCATTGAAGGTATTTTCAATGGTTTTGAATCGAGAAGAGTGTCGGCAACTCCCCACGTTAAAGTTAGGGAGCTGCGCCTGCATCCATATTTCTTCCCGACCGGCGTTAACGGCGCTCCCAGTTTCATCGAAGGCGGCAATCCAACTCTGGAGCTGAAGACTTACTGGATGGATATCCGCCGGGCAATCTTGCGGGCTAAGATCGACCGGATCGGCTTTGGCGGCTATCTCCACCTGGTAGAAAACCATCCAGATTTTATCCAGTATGTGGAAGATATGGCGCGGGAGTTTAGAATGATCAAGGATATGCATCAGGATGATCAGCCTTATACCGCTGATTTCACCGTTGCGTTCCTCACTGCATGGGGCCACATGCGGGAATGGGGCTGCCGCGGCCACTTTAACCGGGGCAACTTCTACAATGAAGTAATGGAATCCATTTCTGGACTGCCTGTAAACGTGAAGTTCATCAGCTTTGCGGACATTGTTGAAAACGGCATCCCAGAGGACATTGATGTCATCATCAATGCTGGCGCTGTGAATGATGCCTGGAGCGGTGGCTGGCACTGGCAGAATCCAGCCGTAATCGAAAGGATTACCGAGTTTGTCAGCGAGGGCGGCGGATTCATCGGTGTAGGTGAACCGTCGGCACTTGACCACAGCATCCAGTACTTCCAGTTGGCCCACTTATTGGGCGTCGATCGGGAAACCAGCTTGACCAACCCGTTTGAAAGATATCGGTATGAAACAGTTGATCAGCACTTCATCACTGCTGGTCTAGATCCGGAAAAGATCGATTTTGGTAAATTTATCGATGAGATCTTTGTGCTGGGACCTGAGACAAAGGTACTTGCTGAACGCAGCGGTTCTCCGCTGATTACCGAGCGAGAGTTTGGCAAAGGTAGAGTTATTTATCTGGCTGGACACAAATATAATCCAGAGAATGTGCGTCTACTGCACCGCGCTCTTTGCTATGCAGCCGGAAAAGAAGACGAATTTGGCAGCTGGGTGAGCAGCAATATCCATACAGAATGCGCATATTATCCGAACCACAGCATGCTGGTTGTAGTTAACAACAGCTTTGAACCGCAGACAACTACAATCACTACTGCTGACGGAAAAGAGATCGAAGTTAAGCTGGAGGCTAACAGCTCCAAGTTCATTGAGCTCTAGATTCAGCTGATAGCTTGATTTGACGCGTAATCTTAAGGAGGTGACATCCGTTCACCTCCTTACTCACTTCGGCGAAAGGTGAGGTGGTACTGTGAAGAAAGTGCAGCTGCTCAGTCCGGTGGTTGTTTTCTTGGTCCTGGTGTCTCTGCTGGCTTTTGTTCCGACTGTGAGCGGAGCAGATCAAGTGGTTTTTGCTGACCATAATTTGGAAGCTGCTGTTCGTGAAGAACTTGGTAGGTTTGAAGGTCCGCTTGCACCGGCAGAATTAGCTGAGATTAAAATAATCAATGCTGCCGAACGGGGCATCACTGATCTAACCGGCATTGAGTATCTTACAGGTTTGGAGTATCTGAACCTGCGCAATAATGATATTTCCGATATTTCTCCCCTAGCTCAGCTGAACAAGCTGACTTACTTAAATCTGCATTCCAACACTGCAATCACTGATCTCAGCCCTATCGGCGGGCTTACCAATCTTGAAACCCTGATCCTCAGAAATGTGCCAATCAATGAACAGACAGATGTACTTGCTGATCTTATTAATTTAAAAAGACTGAATATCAATAATACCGGTATTACTGATCTTACGGTATTGGGAGAGCTGTTAGCTCAGGATGCGCTTCGAGATGAGGTGGATCTCGGCAGTAATCCTATCTTTATCAGCGCTGTTGAAGGGCTCGATGGTTTTGCTCCGATCCGCAAATATTGGGAACAGGTCAGCAGCCGCAGTCCGAGACAGTTTCCGGAACTTAATGGACAGTACGCTGTAATCAATGAGGTGATGGCTCGCAATGGCCGCAGCGTTCTGGATCAAGATGAAGAGCCTTCTGATTGGATTGAACTGTATAATCCTACTGATCGCTCGGTTCATTTAGGCGGCTGTTATTTATCTGACGATCTCAATAACCTGACAAAATGGCCGTTTCCTGCAGACACCTGGCTGGAACCGGGTGGGTTTCTGCTGGTTTGGGCATCCGGGAAGGATCAAACCGGTCCTGAGCTGCATACCAGCTTTAAAATTGATCACGAAGGCGAGCAGATAATTCTTACTCATCGGGATCGGGAAACAATCATTGATTATTTTTATGTATCGCCGGTAAAGATGGATATCTCCTGGGGAAGACAGCCCGATGGCGGCAGCACGATTGTGATGTTTGGCCGTAACCAGGCCAGTCCGGGAGAGTCGAATAATACTGGGCTTGCTTATTTGCAGCCAAATCCGGGTTTGAATCCGAGCTTCTCCCATCAGGGCGGGTTTTACGAGAAACCATTTATGCTGACTCTCGATCCGGCTGCAGGAACCACAGTGTATTTTACTCTGGACGGTTCTATTCCTGATCCCATTAACAATCCCCACCGAACTTATGAGTATACCGATTCGATCATCATTCGCGAGGAGAAAACACCGGTTGTGGAGATGGGTATTCCCATTTTCGCCGATGTGACTCCCAAGCCGCCCTTAACCCACTTGGTATCCAGCTATAACAAGTGGTATCTGCCGCGCACGGAGCAGTTTAGGGGCACAGTTGTCAGGGCAAGAGCTTATGATGCTGATCATGTGCCGAGTGAAGTTATTACTCACACTTATTTCGTCGATCCACAGGGCTTTGACCGCCACAGCTTGCCGGTTATTTCAATTACAGCAGATCCGGTTGATCTTTTTGATTATAATCACGGGATTTATCTGCCGGGTAGAGGATTCCATGAAAATCTGCCTTGGGCCTATCACCACTGGGGCAGCGGCAATTTCCATGGACGGGGACGTCATTGGGAAAGACCGATTCATATCGAATTCTGGGAACCGGATGGCACTTTGGCAATTGCCCAGAATGCGGGTGTGCGCATTCACGGTGATGCTTCCCGGGCCTACGCCCAAAAGAGCCTCCGCATTATTGCATCAAGCGACTATGATCAGCGTGATGTGTTTGAGCACGAGATTTTTCCGGGCAGGACAGTACCATCCACCGGCGAACCATATACTAACTACAAAGCGTTTGTACTGCGCAATGGCGGCAACACCTGGGAAAATACAATGCTGAAAGATGGGCTGATAGCCAATCTGCTCCATCACACCAAGCTGGTTCCCATGTATTTTCGCCCTGCCGTAGTTTATCTCAATGGTGAGTATTGGGGTATCCACAATATCAGGGACCGCCAGGATGAGTGGTATCTGCACCACACATACGGCGTTGATCCTGACCAGGTAGAAATTGTAGAAGACAATGTGTTTGTCAATGAAGGAAACGCACCTTTAAACGATCTGGAGCGCCAAAACTACCGCAAACTCCTTCAGTTAATTGATCCGAATTATCGCCATGGTTACCGAACACCGAGGTCTTTAAAAGATCCGGAACTGTACGATCTTGTTAAGGAAATGATGGACATTGATGCTTACCTTGACTATGCCGCCGTGCAGATTTATATTCAAAACCACGATTGGCCGGGGAATAATGTGCGCCTGTGGCGCCTCAACCTGCCGGCAAACAATCCTGATGCTCCTTACGGGCACGATGGGAAATGGCGCTGGATGATTTATGATTTAGATTTGGCATTTGCTAATTTCAGTGCTAATACCATGGTCAACGCTACCAGAACCGATGGGTGGGAGTGGCATAATCCATCCTGGGCGACTTATCTGCTGCGGGCGCTGTTAGAAAATCCAGAGTTTAAGATCGATTTTCTCAACCGCTGCGCAGATCATATGAACAGCACCTTTTTACCGGAAGTGGTAATAGCGGAGCTTGATCGGCTCAAAAAGATGATGGAACCCGAGATTGATGAGCATATACGCCGGTGGGACAGGCCCGCTGCCAGTAAGGAGTTGTGGAAGCTGCAGAATAACAACCTCCGCATTTTTGCCGAGTTTAGACCCGGCTCCAATCAGGGGCATATCATCCGTTATTTTCGGCTGACAGGTATGTACAAGCTAACTATCAAAACCGAATATGCAAAAGGATATGTCAGAGTCAATTCTCTTAATATTGCACCGGGTACACCAGGAGTAAGTGATCCAAACAATTGGAGCGGTAAGTATTTTAACGATATCCCGATTACCCTGACGGCGATTCCCCATGAGGGACAGAAATTTGTCGGCTGGATTGGAGTGCCGCAGGAAATGCAGCATGAACCGACAATAACCATTATTCCGTCGGATTCAATCACGATTCAGGCAGTGTTTATTTAAGGAGGCGATTTTGTATGGATACATTAACAGCAATTAAACAGCGGCGAAGCATCCGCAAATACAAAAATCAGCCAATTGAACCGGAAAAACTTGATGCAGTATTGGAAGCAGCCCGGCTGGCGCCATCGGCGCGGAATGCTCAGCTGTGGAAGTTTGTCGTGGTTCAGGATGAATCAGTCCGGAATCAGCTGGCTGAAGCAACCAACTACAAGTTTATTGCAGAAGCTCCGGTTGTGATTGCAGGCGTCTCGCTTGATCCGGAGCGGGTCATGCGCTGTGAAGTTCCTGCTTATGCAGTCGATTTAGCTATTGCCATGACCAATATAACTTTGGCGGCTCAAGCCTTGGGATTGGGCACATGTTGGATCGGTGGATTTGATCAGCAGATAGCCCGGGAAGTTCTGGGCATACCGGAAAAATACAAGATAGTTGAGCTGATGCCTCTCGGGTACCCAGAGGAAGAACCGCCTGCGCGACCCCGGAAAACCTTGGATGAAATTGTCTGCTATGAGCGTTTTACCGAGTAAATCAATGGTGGCAGGTTTAGGATCTTAGCGATCTGTAAACCTGCTTTTTTCAGACTAACATATAGGCAAGTGGGGGCTGAACAAGGATGCAGTTTACTGATGGTAATTGGCTGATGCTGCCCGGGGTCAACGGGCAGTACCCTGTCCAAGTGTATGATGTTGAAGCTGAAGCTGACTCACTCACGATTTATGCTCCGACTCGAAAGATCAATCATCGGGGAGCCACCCTGGATGGAGCAGTGCTGGCCATTAAGCTGTTTTCGCCTCTACCAGATGTAATCGGTGTTAGGATTTACCATCATGCTGGCGGAAAGGAGCGTGGACCCCGCTTTGAGCTTCAAGAAAACAGCGCCAAAGATATTAAGATCACCACTGATGAATGTGAGGTCAGTCTAGAAAGCGGAAGCCTCAGAGCTACTGCTTTAAAGAAGAAAAACTTCGCTCTTGAGTTTTACAGCGGTGGTAAACTGATCACTAAGAGTGACCACCGCAGTATGGCCTATCTGGAAGTAGACGGGAAAGGAAGCTATCTTCGGGAGCAGCTGCGGTTAGGAGTGGGTGAGTGTGTCTATGGGTTGGGCGAGCGGTTTACAGCTTTTGTAAAAAACGGACAATCCATCGATATCTGGAACCGGGACGGCGGAACTGGGAGTGACCAGGCTTATAAAAATATTCCCTTTTACTTGACCAACCGCGGCTATGGTGTATTTGTCAATCATCCTGAGCAGGTATCGTTTGAAGTGGCATCTGAGCGGGTTGCGAAAGTTCAGTTCAGTGTTCCCGGTGAATACCTGGAGTACTTCATTATTAATGGGCCGACACCAAAGGATGTTCTGCGCCGCTATACAGCTTTAACGGGTAGGCCGGCGCTGCCTCCAGCTTGGTCTTTCGGGCTGTGGCTGACCACTTCGTTTACTACTGACTACGATGAAGATACAGTGACTAAATTCATTGCCGGAATGGCTGAGCGGGATATACCACTGCATGTTTTCCATTTCGACTGTTTTTGGATGAAGGAATACCACTGGTGCAATTTCAAATGGGACAGCCGCGTTTTTCCGGATCCGAGAGCAATGCTGAAGCGCCTCAAAGAGAGAGGCTTGAAAATCTGCGTCTGGATCAATCCCTATATCGCGCAGCGCTCTGAGCTTTTTGATGAGGGAGTTGAGAATGGTTATTTCCTGACCAAACCTAATGGGGATGTGTGGCAGTGGGACAAATGGCAGGCAGGAATGGCGATCGTGGATTTTACCAACCCTAAGGCCTGCCGGTGGTATCAAGGTAAACTGCGTGAGCTTCTGGACATGGGGGTCGACACTTTTAAAACAGACTTTGGTGAGCGGATCCCAACGGATGTGGTCTACCACGATGGTTCTGATCCGGTTAAAATGCATAATTACTACGCTTATTTTTACAATAAAGTGGTCTTTGAACTGCTGGAAGAAGTGAGAGGAAAAGATGAAGCTGTAGTGTTTGCCCGCTCAGCATCTGTGGGCAGCCAGAAGTTTCCAGTGCACTGGGGCGGTGACTGCGATTCCACCTATGAGTCCATGGCAGAAAGTCTGAGGGGAGGCCTGTCTCTGTGCCTATCCGGATTCGGTTTCTGGAGCCATGATATCAGTGGTTTTGAGGCGACAGCAACCCCTGCCCTTTACAAAAGATGGGCTGCCTTTGGCCTTTTAAGCAGCCACAGCCGCCTCCACGGCAGCTCTTCATACCGAGTTCCCTGGCTGTTTGACGAGGAAGCGGTGGATGTGCTGCGGAAGTTCACCAAGCTGAAGTGCGCCTTAATGCCGTACCTGTATCAAGCTGCTGTGCAGGCAGCCGATGAAGGGATTCCAATGATGCGGGCCATGATGCTGGAGTTTCCAGACGATCCAGGCTGCGATTACCTGGATCGCCAATATATGCTCGGCGATGGGCTGCTGGTTGCGCCTGTTTTCAATGATGAAGGTACTGTCAGCTATTACCTGCCTGAAGGCCGATGGGTAAATTACTTCACTAATGATGTTGTCACAGGCGGACGCTGGATTAAAGAACAGCATGACTTTTTCAGTCTTCCGCTGTTAATTCGCCCCAATACCTTGGTGGCAGTTGGAGCGGATGAGGCAGCTGTGGAATATGATTACAGCAGTAATGTCATCCTGCACCTGGGTGATCTGGAAAACGGACAAACTGCCGAAGCAGTGGTATCCAGTACTAAAGCGGAGAAGGAGCTAATTGTTTCAGTCACTAGAATCGATCGTCAATTGATTGTTGATGCCGACGGCGCAGGCAAGCCTTGGCAGTTCCTGCTGAGAACCTTCCGGGCTGAGCAGTTATCACTGGTGGATAACATTGGAGCAGAAATTATCCAATCTGATTTGGGAGCTGTGGTTAGACCCAGCAGATTTACCGGTAGGATTGCCCTAACAATCCAATAATTTAAACCGATATTCTATTGTTTACAATATATTAAAATGTTGGTGCAGGAATTTTCACAGTTAAGGTGGAAAGAATCAGTTTTAAAGGTACGACTGATCGCTTAGGAGGCAGTTAAATTGATCATTCCCACAGCTTATACCAGTAAACTGTCATTAAAGGAAACAGAAATTGCAATCAAGCACCTGAAAGACTTTTTCGAGCAGGTATTAGCCCGCGAGTTGAATTTGACCAGAGTGTCAGCGCCGCTCTTTGTGCCTCACAGCTCGGGTTTAAACGATAATTTAACCGGAGTTGAACGCCCGATTATTTTTGATGTGCCGGCGATTAACGGTAAGTGCGAAATCGTCCACTCCCTTGCTAAATGGAAGCGGATGGCGCTAAAAGAGTATAATTTCGAGGTGGGAGAAGGACTTTATACCGATATGAATGCAATTCGGCGCGACGAAGAGCTCGGCAATATTCACTCCTTATATGTAGATCAGTGGGATTGGGAAAGAATAATAACTAGAGAAGACCGCAATCTCGATTTCTTAACCGAGATTGTTAATAAGATCTACCGCTGCCTGAAAGCAGCGGAAAGGGAAATTCACCAAGAGTATCCAATGCTTGAGTGGGAACTGCCTGAGCAGATTACCGTGATCACCACCCAGGAGCTGGAAGATCTCTACCCCCAATTAGAACCGGAAAGGCGGGAGCATGCAATCGCCAGAGATAAAAAGGCTGTCTTTATAGCGCAGATCGGCGGTAAACTCCGGTCCGGTAGGCCGCATGACAGGCGGGCTCCGGACTACGATGACTGGAATCTCAACGGCGATATCATTGTTTGGCATCCTGCTTTGGAGCGAGCTCTTGAGCTTTCATCGATGGGAATAAGAGTTGATGAAGCTGCTCTATCCAATCAGCTGAAACTGGCTGGGTGTGAGCACTGGGCTGAGTTTAGTTTTCATAAAGAACTGTTAGCCGGGAATCTGCCGCTTACCATCGGCGGAGGTATCGGTCAATCGCGATTATGCATGTATTTCCTGGAAAAGATTCATATTGGTGAAGTGCAGGCATCGGTTTGGCCGGAGCACATCATCCAAAAATGCAGAGAAAACAACATCTTTTTACTTTAATGAAGTAGGAGGAATTAGTGTGGAACAAGTTGATATAAAAAAGCTATTTCGCAATCATGAAGCATACATCGATCAAAATATTCGTGTCTCTGGCTGGATCCGCACCATCAGGGATTCGAAAAACTTTGCTTTTATTGAGCTGAACGACGGTACTTTCTTTAAGAACCTGCAGATCGTGATTGACGATTCACTGCCAAACTTCAGTGAGGTGGTGAGACTGAACATCAGCTCTGCGATTGTCGCTGAAGGTAAGTTGGTGGAAAGTCCCGGTGCAAAGCAGCCGTTTGAACTGAAAGCGGAAAAGATCACTGTTGAAGGAGCATCGTTAAGCGATTATCCGCTTCAGAAGAAGCGCCACAGCTTTGAGTACCTAAGGACGATTGCTCATCTTCGTCCGCGTACAAACACTTTTTCAGCAGTATTTCGCGTGCGGTCCCTGGCAGCTTACGCTCTGCATAAGTTCTTCCAGGAGCGGAATTTCGTCTATGTTCACACCCCGATCATTACAGGCAGTGATGCGGAAGGGGCCGGGGAGATGTTTCGAGTAACAACCTTAGACTTTGACAATGTACCCCGGACTGAGGACGGCAATGTAGATTTTTCCAAGGACTTTTTTAAACATGAGGCAAATCTGACTGTCAGCGGGCAGCTGCAGGCTGAAACTTATGCGCTTGCGTTTCGGAACGTGTATACATTTGGACCTACCTTTCGGGCAGAAAACTCCAACACTCCCCGTCACGCGGCCGAGTTTTGGATGCTTGAGCCAGAAATGGCCTTTGCTGATTTAGAAGACAACATGGATTTAGCAGAAGCAATGCTGAAATACCTGATTCAGTACTGTTTAGACAATGCTCCGGAGGAAATGGAGTTCTTTAACAAGTTTATTGATAAAGAGCTGTTAGCCCGCTTAGATAATGTCATCAAATCAGAATTCAAGCGGATCACTTATACCGAAGCGATCGATCTGCTAGTAAAATCCGGGCACAGCTTCCAGTATCCGGTAGAATGGGGATGTGATCTCCAAACTGAGCACGAGCGCTATCTGACTGAGCAGATCTTTAAACAGCCGATCTTTGTAACCAACTATCCTAAGGATATCAAGGCGTTCTATATGCGCATGAATGAAGATCACAAGACTGTTGCGGCAATGGATCTGCTGGTTCCGGGTGTTGGTGAAATTGTAGGCGGCAGTCAAAGAGAAGAGCGCTATGATCTGCTGCTGAAGCGGATGCAGGAATTGAACATGCCTGAAGAGGACTACTGGTGGTATCTCGATACCCGCAGGTACGGCAGCAACAAGCACGCCGGTTTTGGTTTAGGGTTCGAACGAGCGATTATGTACCTAACCGGTATCACCAACATTCGCGATGTGATTCCCTTCCCGCGGACAGTAGGCAACATTGATTTCTAAACCTTGATATGCAGAAGACCAGCCATCACTGTGACGGCTGGTCTTTTTTCATATACCTTTTTAGAACTTGTATTCGACAATTACGCGGGCTTTAACCTCCACGTCTCCCGGGTTGATTGGGGTTATGGCTGAATCGGCGGCACTGGCTCTAAAGGCATAAGCTTCGGTGTACGGTGCGTAGTATTCACTCTGCTCGGTGATGGATACGATTTCCTTAATCGTGACACCGGCTCCTTTGGCAATCGCTTCTGCTTTCTGCCCTGCCTGGAGGACGGCATTCTCTAAAGCTTTAAGCTGCAGATCGGCTTTGTTGACAGTATCAAATGAAATACCCTGAACCTGATTTGCACCTTCTTTAATCGCCAGATCAATGATTGTACCTACATGTTCCAGCTGAGTGGTTTTGACATTCACCTGATTGCGCACATTATACACGGTGTAATAGCTGATCGGTTCGGTAGTGCGGTCAGATTCCTGGTAGCTGTAAATGTAGTAGCCGCTGGTAGTAACCTCTGTATCGCTTAATCCGAATTCCTTAAGAGCTTTAATCACATTGGTCATGATTTCCGCATTCTGCCTGGAGGCTGTTTCTGCGGACTGGTCTCTAGTCTCTACGCCAAGGGTAATGTAGGCAGTATCCGGCGCGGCAGTAACAACTGCATCACCAGTAACTGTGATTACACCTTTGTGTTCAGGACTCTGAGCTGCAGTATTAAAGTCTAAACCTGTTAAGACCATGACACTTAACAGCAGTATAACAGCACAACTAATCGCTAATAAACCCTTTTTGGTTCTGCTCATTGGAGTTCCTCCTTTAGTTTTTAACTACGCTGAAACTCTTGGTTTCACTGAAAAAGAACAGCTGTCCGTCAATTTTTCCGGGAACACTGATTTCAACAAGATATGACCCAGGTTCTGCAGGGGCGGTAAGCATCAAGGTTCCGAATAAAGGATTTTGGCTGTCAGCGCTTTTGTTATTCCAGTCTTCAATGGGAATTTCCGAAATAATGGTGACTAAGCCATGATCATCAGTCCGCATCACTGTAGCAGATGGTTTTTCAACCGCAAATTCTGTTTCTGCGGTGATGGTCAGCCTGAGATTCAAGGTTATTTCCGAGCCGGCTGCAGCTGTATCCGCCATATCAATCTCAATATTTACCCTGCTGTTCGGCTGGGGTTCGAAAGCTGACATGATTGTAAACATCTGCATACTCTCAGGCTGTTCTGCAGATTTCAGGCTGGAACGCATTTCTAGATCGGTTGGCAGTTCCTGCGGCGGAACAGTGCCTTGATTAAACAGGACCATGATAAAGAGCATCGCTGCGGCAGCTGCTGCCATCCAGCTCCGGCGCTGTTTATACCAGGGAATTGGATCCAGCTTGGCTTCAATCTCTGCCCACATCTGCTCTTTTGACCCACGCCACTTGGTATTCTCCTCCAGCGCTGCCTTTAGCTCCTGTTCGGGAATCAGTTCGCTGGTATTGTTGTTTTCAAGCACCCTGCTCACCCCTTTCTGCGGCTGTCAAAGCAGTTTTTAATCTTTGACGGGCTGTGTATAAGCGGGATTTGACTGTAGACTGAGGTATCTTCAGCACCTCAGCGATCTCTTTTTCAGTCAAGCCGCTCAAGTACTTGAGGATGATGGGGAGACGGTGCTTCTCATCCAGCTGATTGATGGCTTCATAAACAAATCCGCTTTCCTCATTCACCAGAGTCTGATCCTCCGGTGAAAAGGCAAGATGGGGATTTTCTTCCGTGTTGGGAATATATTCCGGATCAACTCTAAACTTCTGCTTGATCCGCTTAGATTTGTTGATCACGATTTTAGAAAACCACGGCTTAAATGCCATGCCGTCTTTAAAGGACTTGATTGAGCGAAAAGCCTGGATAAAAGCCTCTTGGACTGCATCTTCGGCAGTTGACCAATCGTGAGTTATCATATATGCCAACCGAACTGCAGCGTCAACATGTGCTTCGAAAATTTCTGCCATCGAGTTCCGATCGCCCTGCTTTATTTTGGTGATCAACTCAAACTCATTTACTGCCATCTGATGCCTCCCTCCTCAGTACTTCACTTTATATATCCAATGAGCAGACAAAAAGTTGATTGATTTATGATTAATTCTATCATGAATTCTAGGTTATGACTGCTGACAGTTTTCGGAAGCAGCTACCTTATCTAAAGCTCTGGGCTTCTGCTTTTTACTCCAGATCAGCAGCAGATAAGCCACTGCTATCCCTCCGGCCGCTGCCGGGAAGTAAAAGATAACTGCCCGCCATAAAATGATAAATGCGCCGATGCGGTCATCGGTGAAAGTATCATCTAACATGTAGACTGAGAAGATCTCAGAAACACCTGCACCGCCCGGAATCGGGGTCAGTGATGGTGATAGGCCCAGTAGAGCTGCAACGCTGTAGTTTTCAAAAGACAGGGCAGGTTCAGCCTGTATACCTGTGAGTAAAAAGCATCCTGCTAAATAGAGCAGGGCAAAATGGCAGAAGCCGCAGATGATCACTCCTAAAAAATAGAGCCCTCTCTTTTTGAATGTCTGCCGGAATGAAGTAACAAAAGTATTAAACCAGAGTGATATATTCGGGTACTTGGTAAAGCGTTCAAATAGAGATCTAAATCTGTGTCCATGAGTAAAAAGGCAGACTGCCGCAGCAACCCCGATCCCATAAAGTACCACAATCAGCTCTAGGTACGGAAAGTAAGGAACGAATGGTTCCGGGATTTCAGGCATTAAGGTTAAAATCAGTGACACCAGTGCCACCAAACCTAACTGCGCGCCAAGACTGGCACTGGTTGAAACTCCAGCTGCTTGGCCCACACTCAGCCTGTATCGATAGAGAATATAAATCAGAAATGGAACACCGGTTGCTGTAAAAGGCGTAATCATAGAAAGAAAGTGGGTCGCAATCATGGCCACTACCAGGAGGGTATATGGAACAGCAAATCCTGTAGCAGCTATGGCGATTTTGATCCGCAGCGCATCTACAAACCAGGATAAAACAATTGTGAGCAGCGCCAAAAGCAGGTATTGGGTAGGGTAATCATGGAGCACCGCCCAGATCTCCTTAGGATTAGCCAATTTGATAAAGATAAATGCAAGCGTTATCACTGCTGCAATGAATAAAAAAACAATTCCTTTCCATGATATTTTAATTCGTTTAGCCTCTGAGTTTTCCACTATTCTTGATCCCTCTTTTGCTTTAAACTCTTACCTTTTTCCATTATACTACAATGGTTATGCAAACCCCTTGTAGGTCCGCCTTAAAGACGCTGTAAAAGGGTTAAATGATTTAATCTTGAAATGTTTATTAGAGCAAGGGAGGCGGAAAGCATGGATTTTAAGTTTATACATGCAGCTGATGTGCATCTGGACAGCCCTCTGCGCGGTCTTGAGCGCTACGAGGGAGCACCCGTGGATGAAATTCGCGGTGCGGTGCGCAGAGCTTTTATTAATCTCATCGATATGTGCATCCGGGAAAGGGTAAAGTTTCTTGTACTCGCTGGCGATCTCTATGATGGAGACTTATTAGATTACCAAACCGGGTTATTTTTTGCTGCCCAGATGAGCAGACTCCGCGCATCGGGCATTAAAGTATATATAGTGCTGGGCAATCACGATGCCCAAAGTGAAGTTACTAAGGGTGTGCGCCTGCCCGATAATGTGCACCTCTTCTCGGCAGATACTCCCCATACCATCTATGACGAAGAGTTAGGTGTGGCGCTGCATGGTTGGAGCTATCCCACCAGAGCAGTGACAGAGGATGTCTCGCGCAGGTATCCTGAACCCGCTTTCGGATTCTACAACATTGGAATTCTCCACACATCTTTGGATGGACGAGAAGGACATGACAACTACGCGCCGTGCAGCCTCCAGGATCTAATCAGGAAAGGTTATAATTACTGGGCTTTAGGTCATGTCCACCAGCGGGAGATTGCTGCTGAAAATCCTCTAGTTGTGTTTCCCGGCAATATTCAGGGGCGCCATATCCGGGAGACCGGACCTAAAGGCTGTATGCTGGTTGAGGTCCTAAATGGACAGACACATCTTCAGTTTCGTCCCCTTGATGTACTGCAGTGGGCAGTGTGCACAGCAGACATCACCGGAGTTAAATCTCCGGAAGAAGCCTTGGACTTGGCTGTAGAACAGCTGCAGGATCAGATAGCTGTTTCCGGAGGTAAACTGCACGCGGTACGTTTTATTATCGAAGGAGCAACCAAGGTTAATAACCAGCTGCAGCGGAATAAGGATCACTTTATCTATAATCTCCGAGCTGCGGTAAATGATGTCAGCCGCGGCAGTGTATGGCTTGAAAAAGTTCTGGTAGAAACACGGCAGGTTGCAGATCTTGAAGCACTTTTTGATGAACACCCTACATTAAAAGACTTTTTTAGAATTCTCCATGAGTTTGCGGAAGATACAAGTTTAAGAGAAGAACTGGAAGCTGAGCTGAGAGGTTTTTACAACATGATCCCCAAAGAGGCTGTCATTGGGGAAGACGGCTTGAACCTGAATGATTCTCGATTTCTGGAAACAATCATCGCTCAAGCCAAGAAACTGATTGCTGATGAGCTGGTAAGCTAGGGGGGAGCGTTTTGCGTTTTAAAGCTATCAATCTTATTGCCTATGGACCTTTCACTGATTACCGGATCGAGCTGCCTGAAAAACCGGACTTTCACATTATCTATGGGCCGAACGAAGCTGGTAAAAGCTCAGCCTTAAGAGCGTTAATCAGCGCTTTATACGGTATACCCATGCGGACTGATGATAATTTCCTTCATGAAAACCGTGCTCTCCGCATCGGTATCGACATAGAAAATCAAAGCCAGAGCCTATCTGTAATCCGCCAGAAGAGACTTAAAAATTCTCTGCTGGATGCTGAAACTGAGCAGCCGGTTGATGAGGGACTGCTTGAGCGAATGCTGGCTAATTTCGATCAGACCGCCTTCGAGAATCTTTTCGGGCTTGACCATCAGCGTCTGCGGGAAGGCGGACAGGGACTATTGGAAGGCCGGGGCGATTTAGGCTTCAGCATTTTTTCGGCAGCTACCGGTATCGAGCGCCTGCAGGAGGTCCTCAATCGGTTGGAAGAAGACAGCAAAAAAGTGTTTGTTCCTCAACGAAATGGCCGCGGCAGTCTTAATGAAGCAGTTAAAGATTATAAACAGGCTCGTGCTATGGAAGAAGAAAGCATGCTTAGAGGAAGAGAATGGCAGGAGCTGGAACGAAATTACGAAAATCAGCAGGAAGAGCTGGAAAAGCTGAACAGTGAAATTGACAAGTTAGAAGCACTTTACCGAAAATATGTCCGGATTAAAAGCTGCACACCGGATGTGATTAAGCGCGAAGAACTGAGAGCCAAGCTGGAACAGCTTGGAGATGTGGTTGTCTTAGACGATGGCTTTACAGAGCGGAGGCAGAGAGTTGAGAACAGAATTGAGCAGGCTGATCGGGAGCGGCTTAAAGCCGAGCATAAGTATGCTCAATTAAAAGAAGAACTGGATCGGATCGAGGTTCCTACCCAGCTTTTAGACCTCAGTGATGATATTAAAACTCTAGTGGAGCGGCTTGATTCTTATCGTTCTCGACTCCAAGGTCTTCCTGCGCTGGAGTGGAATGTAGAGCAGTTGGCTGGACGCGCACTGGCAGCGCTTAAGTCGGTCAATCCTGATGAACAGGACTTAAATAACGCGGACAGCTATTTAATTCCCCTCTTAGTAAGTGCGGCAGTCAAAGGTCTGCTCGCTGACAGAGAAACTATAATCAACAAGCTGGCTGAAGCTAAAGCTGGACTCGCAGAAACTCAGCAGGAGCTCGATGGGCTGCGAACTGAGATTGAAGAACTGGGATCGGTTCCAGAATATACCAGTCTCAAGATTGCCATTCAAAATGCCCAAAAAGACAGCAAAATTGAGCAGTCTTTCCGGGATAACCGGTTAAAGCAGGAACAGCTGATCGCCGAGATTAATTCCGATATTCTCCGGTTGGGTCTGTGGCGGGGAACATTTGAAGAACTAGTTCACCTCCCAGTTCCGGCAGTTCCCACGGTTAGAGAATATGCTTCGCAAATGCAGGAGTACAAATCAGAGTTGAAACATCTTGAGGAGCAGGTTAAACAGCTGGATGGCGAGCTCCAGAGGGCAGAAATGCAGCTGGCCCGAATCGAGTCGCTGGGAAAAGTACCTACCAAGGAGGAATTAGATCGCATTCGCAGTCGGCGCGATCTCGGCTGGAGTCTGGTAAAGAAATCCTGGCTGGAGGGAAACCTGTCCCGCGAGGAAGAGCAGGAATTTACCAAAGGAAGGCCTCTTGCTGAGGTTTACGAGCAGGCGGTGCGGCAGACAGACGCTGTTGCAGATGAAATGTATCGAGAAGCCCATAATGTGGGTCAGAAACAGGCACTGTTAAACAGTATTCATCAGCTAAAAACAAGATTACTGGAGCTGCAGCAGCAGGGAAAGAACCTTCTGCAGAACCAAGAAGCGCTGATGACCAAGTGGCGCAGCGAATGGCAGAATACACAGATCCAGCCTTTAGCACCGGAAGAGATGCTGCGCTGGCTGGAAGAGCGTCAGCGCATACTGGCAAAAGTTGGCGACCTGGCCAAGTTAAAGGCTGAGGCTGAAGATTATTTAGAAGCTAAGCGCCGGCAGATCGCAGCGCTTACACAAGCTGCGGCAGAGGTGGGCGCAGAGCTTGGCAAAACCCCATCATTGACTGACGTATTAGCTCAAGCTGAGGTGATCTGCCAGAGGCTTGAAGAGAAGGCGAATCAGCTGGTGTTTTTACGCCAGAGCCTAGCCAGCGCTGAAAACCGCAGCCGCAGGCAGATTCAAGGAGTACAGAACTACGAAGCTGCCTTAAAGGAAATAGAGGCGGAATGCCGAGCAAATCTTGCCAAAACTAACCTGCCTCCAGACGCAGATTTCAAGGCAGTTGCTGCCTATCTAGAGAGAATCGCAGAGCTGGAGCAGATTCTTAAAGAAAAAGCAGAGCAGGAAAACAGGCTGGCTAAGGATCGGGAATTGATAGCGGATTATGAAAACCAGGTGTCGGAGCTGGTTGCTGCGTGCGCACCGGAGCTGGGGGATCTGCGTCCGGATTTAGCAATGCAGAATCTGCATCAGCTGCTGCAGCAAGCTGAGCGGGATCGGGTTTACCGCAACCAGTTGGACAAGCAGCTTCGCGAGCAGGACAGGATTATCAATGAAGCAAAAGTAGAGCGTGCCGCTGCTGGAAAGGAATTAGCTCAGCTGATGGAGTCTGCTCAAGTTAAGGAACTGGCAGCTCTAAAAGCTGCTGAGCAGAAATCGCAAGAGTATCTTAGTCTCCAGCAGCAGATAAGGGAGATCGAGAACAGGCTGCTGCAGGAGGGCAGAACGCTGGAGCAGCTGGTCGCTGAAGTCAAAGCAACTGAAATTGACACCCTAGATTCAAGGCTGGAATCACTATCAGCTGAGCTTGAGCGGCTAAAAGCTGATAAAGACAGAAAACTGACCGAGTTCGGGAGGACGCAAGCTCAGTACGAAAAATACTGCCGGGGCACTAATATCCAAGCTCTCGAGGCAAGAGAGCAGGCCGAAAGCCTGCTGACCATTGTAAAAGGTCAGGGCGCAGAATACTTGAAATTGAGGGCAGCGCTCGTGCTTCTTAAAAAGTCGCTGGAGCGGTATCGAGATCTGAACCAGGGACCAATTATCAACCTCGCCGGCAAGATTTTTGCGGAACTCACATTGGGATCATTTGTACGCCTGAAAACGGATACTGATTCCAGGGGCAATCTAGTGGTTGTGGGAGTCAGGGAAACCGGAGAAGAGGTGGGTGTAACCGGGATGAGTGATGGGACAAGGGATCAGCTGTACCTGGCGCTCAGACTGGCAGCGATAGAAAAACATTTAGAGGATAATGAACCCCTGCCTCTGGTCTGCGATGATCTGCTGATCAACTTTGATGATGCCCGTTCACTGCAGACGCTGAAAGTATTGGCAGATCTAGCCAACAAAACGCAGGTTGTTTTCTTCACCCATCACAGCAAAATCATTGAGCTGGCCCATGCGTATCTGCCGAAACGAGCTGTAATTCATCATTTAGGCGCAGCCAGGCCGCTTGACACTTTAGAGCAAAAGACAGTATAATACGAATAATAGTTGATTAGAATAATCAAAAAGAAAGGGCACAGGTATAGGTAACAATGTTCAACTAATCCACTTGCGTCTGAAATAGCATCGCTGTTTTCAGCCCATCGTTTGCGATGGGTTAGTTAAGCGTGTCTTTATAAATCAGCGAGTGGATAGTTGTTCTGGACTCTATACCTTTGTTCAAGGTGTGCAGACACTATCCTCTCCGTTATGGAGGGGTTTTTTTATGCTGTTATTAGAAGCTTATAATATTCAAAAATACTATGGAGATCGACTTGTTCTTAATGTTCCTGAGCTGAGGATTTACAGCCAAGATCGCATAGGCGTGATTGGACCTAATGGAGCAGGTAAAACCACCCTGCTGGATATACTCAGCGGAAGGTTGGAGCCCGATTCGGGCAGGGTGAGCCTGTACGGCACAAGCGCATATTTAACCCAGCTGGATCCTCCTCAGGCTGATGCAAGCCTGGACCCGGAGATGGCTGCCAGGTTTTCTGTACCGACCCAGCCGCACGGTTGGATGAGCGGAGGTGAGCAGACCCGCTTCAAGCTGGCTCAGATCCTCAGCAACCGCAGCACCCATCTGATTTTTGCCGATGAGCCCACCAGCAGTATTGACATCGAAGGAATTGACTTATTGGAAACGATGTTTACAGAGTATCGCGGTGCCTTAGTGGTCATTTCCCATGATCGAGATTTTTTAGATCAGATCTGCACGCAGATTATGGAAGTGGAAGCGGGAAAGATCAAGCTTTATCCCGGCAATTACAGCAACTATGCAGAACAGAAAGCGCAAGAGCGTGCCCGGATGGAGTTCGAGTACACGCAGTATATCAAAGAGAAGCAGCGCCTAGAAGCTGCTGCGATCAGGATCAAGCAAAAATCGCAGAGCATTAAAGGACCACCTAAGCGCATGGGAAATTCTGAAGCCAGATTGCACAAGATGGGCGGTCAAAAAGGAAAAGCGACTTTAGATCGGGCGGTTAAAAATATTGAGAAGCGGATTGACAAACTGGAAGTTAAAGATAAGCCGCACCAGCCCGGCGAGATAAAATTTGATCTTGGTGATCGGCGGGTATCTTCCAAAGGGATTATCGTCAGCGGCACCCAGATAAACAAAGCGTTCGGATCAAAAGTTATTTTCCGCAGCGCAGAGTTCCGGATTTATACCAACACTAAAACTGCCCTGATCGGACCGAATGGCTGCGGCAAAAGCACCCTTTTAAAGATGATTCTTACCGGTGAGTCCGGAATCAAGGCTGCTCCAAGTGCCAAGATCGGATATTTCAGTCAGGCAATGGATATCCTTGATGAGAATCTTTCGGTGCTGGAAAATGTAATGTCAACAAGTATTCATGACCAAACTACGGTAAGAACAATGCTGGCAGGGCTGCTCTTTAAGCGCGATGATGTTTACAAGCCGGTAGGAGTACTGAGCGCTGGTGAGCGTGTTAAAGCCGCGTTTGCAAAGATCCTGACTCAGGATTTTAACCTGCTGCTTCTCGATGAACCAACCAACTATTTGGATATAAACTCACTGGAGGCGGTTGAAGCGGCTTTCAAAGAGTATCAGGGGACGATGCTGTTTGTATCCCATGACCGCCGCTTGATCCACGCTGTTGCGGATGAGATTATCATCGTGGCAGATCATCAATTGATCCATTACCGGGGTACTTATCAAGAGTATCTTGATCATAAGCAGAAAGCTGAAAGTTCCGACAGCAAGGAACAGCAGATTCTGGTTCTTGAACACCGGTTGGCTGAAATAATCAACAGATTGTCCGCTCCCTCACCGCAGGATGATCCGGAAGCGTTAGATTTAGAATTTAAAAAGATCCTGGCACAATTGAAGCTGCTCCGCTCATAAGGCATCTCGCACGGATGCCTTTTTAATCCCTTTATAATAATTGAGTTTTAATTTAAAATAAGGTGTAAGGCAGAATAATACATATCAACAGCAAAGGGGAGGAAGGTTAGATGAAACGTAAATGGCCGATCACAGAGGATCGAGAGCTTTTAAAGCCGCCAGTTTTAACTGAGGATTTTACAGTATCCGATACTTGGCGGGTTCTGCGAATTCAATCAGAGATTGTCAGCGGCTTCGATGAACTAGCCCATATCGGCAAAGCGGTGGCAGTATTTGGTTCCGCGCGCACTCCAGAAAATAACCGGTATTACCAGCTAGCACGCAAAACAGCCAGCTGCCTTGCTGAGGCGGGTTTGGCAGTGATTACCGGTGGTGGTCCGGGAATTATGCAGGCTGCCAATCAAGGAGCAAAAGAGGCTGGAGGGCTGTCCATCGGCTGCAATATCGAGCTGCCGTTCGAGCAGGAGTCTAATCCTTACTTGGATA
Source organism: Bacillota bacterium (assembly GCA_012837335.1). Taxonomy (NCBI): domain Bacteria; kingdom Bacillati; phylum Bacillota; species Bacillota bacterium. Next base: position 3,772 of record DURM01000046.1, on the reverse strand, counting down.
TCAATATTGAGTTCCGCTACTTTTTTGTCCGCAAGCTGATGCTGGTTAAATATGCCTTGGGCTTTGTCATCTTCCCCGGCGGGCTCGGCACAATTGACGAGCTGTATGAAGCCTTAACGCTGATTCAAACCGGTAAAATCGAGCGGTTCCCGGTGGTATTGATGGGATCTGAGTATTGGGCGGATCTGCTGAAATGGATGAAAGAGAAGATGTTGGGTGAAGGTATGATCAGTCCGGAAGATCTTGACCTGCTCACAGTTACCGATGATCCGGAGGAAGCGGTTAAGATTATCAAGACTACAATCAAGATCTAAGCGTGCGGCAGGTTAACAGGAATGAATGCAGAAGCAATAATTAACTCTGAAACTTCTAGGGAGGAAGGCAGAATGCGGATTATTGCTTCTGTGTTGATTGCCGCACTGATTCTAGTCGGCGCAGGTTGGGCATTTATTGAGTTTTTTTATACATATCCCGATGAAGTGGCGGCGGCATATTTAGATAGGCTGCTGGCAGGCGATTATCCGGAACTCGGAGGCTATTTCCACTCACAGCATCCTTTTCCTACGGCTTCAGCGCTGGAGGTGGCTTTTGCTAATTTTGCTGATGCGTATGGGTTAACGCTGATGGAATTAGTCGGAATCAATCCAATTGCAGAAACCTTTACTGCGGCAGAGTATACCGTAGATCTCCGCTATGAAAGCAAATATTTCGATCCTTTAATGGTGCAGTTTCACCTGGAACTTACTTGGGATGGCCTGCTGAACTGGAAGATTATTTGGAAAGACAATCTGCCGCTTCCACAGCACGGGCTCAGTGTCCGCTACCACCGCACGCGGTTAAGTTCATCCCGAGGCAGTATTTATGACCGTCAAGGCAGATTGCTTGCTGGCAGAGGCAGCGTTGTTGCTGTTGGCGTTCAACCAGGCCGAATTACCGATCCGGAGCTGCTGTATGAAGTAACGACCGAGTATCTGGGCTTGAGCAGGGATTATGTGCAGGCTCAGTACCAGGCTCCCGGAATTCAAGATCACTGGTTTGTGCCTTTAATTGTTGTAAGCGAGGAACGCTATCAGGAACTTGACCAGATTTTACGACCGGTACCCGGCATCTTCTTCCAGCGGCAGTACATTCGCGCTTACCCCTTAGGTAGTGCCGCAGCCCATTTAACCGGTTATATCGGTGAAGTTACTGAAGCAATGATCAATCAGTATCCGGAAAGGGATTATCAGAGTGGGGAAACCGGAGGCAGATCTGGATTAGAGTTGGGTTTAGAGCCTGAGCTGCGGGGCAGGCCGGGCTATCGTCTATTTGTAGAATATGAGTCCGGCATAAATGAGCTTTTTCTGGAGCGGACACCGGTTGAGGGGAAAGATGTTGAACTGGCAATCGATGCGCAATGGCAGCAGATTGCTTACGAAGTTTTAGGCGATCGGCGAGGTGCCTTTGTGGTACTGGATGCTGACAGTGGTGAAGTGCTGGTGTTGGTTTCCACTCCCAGCTATGACCCTAATGAGTTTGTACAGGGAATTTCTCATGCCCGCTGGCAGCAGTTAAGCACGGATTCCAATCAGCCGCTGTTTAACCGCAGTCTCCAGGGGAAGTATCCCCCGGGTTCTGTTTTTAAAGTAGTAACAGCAGCTGCTGCTTTGGATCTAGGCTTGTTCACGATTGAGAGTAAGTTTACTGATCCGGTTGAGCTGCGGGTGCAGGGGAATCTAATTCGCAATTTCCAAAATCAGGATTTTGGAGAGCATCTTTTTGCTGATGCTGTTATCCATTCGATTAATACCACAATGGCTCAGGTAGGTTTGGCGGTCGGGGCAGAGAGTTTAAGTCATTATTTCACCAGCTGGGGTTTAGATCGGGCACCGGATTTCAAACTTCCAGCAGATTCTGGCCAGATTGGAAATCCTGCCCGGAGCCAGGTCGGCCTTGCGTGGACATCAATTGGACAGGATCAGGTATTAGTAACGCCTCTTAATGTAGCTGCCGTATTTACAGCATTTATTAATGAAGGTTTTGTACCTGAGCTTACACTTTGGAAAGCGGATGCTGATCATGAAAGCACCAAACACCAGGTGATTAAACCAGAAACCGCGGCAGTCATGTGCGATTTGCTGGAACAGGTAGTTCTGGAGGGAACAGGGCAGCAGGCTGCTGTCGATCAGATCAATATCTGCGGCAAAACAGGTACCGCTGAGACTGGAAAAGGTACATCACACGCTTGGTTTGGCGGGTTTGTGAGGGATGTGTTTGACCGTAATCTGACCTTTGCAGTTCTTGTTGAAGAGGGAGGAATTGGGGGGCAGACAGCGGCACCGCTGGTGCGGGAGTTTTTTACTCGTTTACTGGCAAGATCCGATCTAGGAGGAAACTAGATGCAGGTATTGATTGTGGGAGCTGGCAAGCTCGGATATAAGGTGGCAGAAGCTTTTGCTAATGGGGACCACAGTGTAATTGTAATCGATACAGATGAACAGGCCTTGGAGCGGATCAGCTTAAACTTGGATGTGCTGACGATCAGGGGAAATGCGATCCAAACCGAAGTGCTAAAACAGAGCGATCCGAAAAGTATTGATTTGGCGATTGCAGTGACTGGAAGCGATGAGACTAATATGGTGATCTGCATGCTGGTAAAAAGCCTTGGGTGCAGAGCGACGATTGCTAGAGTCCGCAATCCGGAATATGGCCGGCAGCAGGAGTTTCTCAAACAGGAACTAAGCATTGATTACATTGTCAATCCTGAATTTGAAACTGCTAAGTATATTTCCAAGCAGTTGATGAAGGGTAGTACCGTAGCTATCGAAGCTTTCGCCGGTGGAAAGGTCGGCATGATCGAACTGCCCGTAAAAAACATTCCGCAGTTGGGCGGCAGCAGGCTGCGGGAACTGCGCATCTTTAACTCGATTCTAGTTGCCGCTGTATCCCGGGAAGGCGAGATGTTTATTCCCCATGGCGATACTATCCTGGAAAATTCTGACATCATCTATTTGTTCGGTGAGCGTGCAAGTCTCAATCAGTTTCTAACCGAACATGTGGAGCAGAGCGAAAAGCGGCTGCTCAAAGATGTAATGATATTAGGTGGCGGCAGAGCCGGTTTCTATCTTGCCCAGCGGCTTAAGCAGCAGGGTATAGGAGTCAAGATCATTGAGCAGGATGAGGAGCAGTGCCAGTATTTGGTGGAAAATCTCCAAAACGTGCTGGTGATTCACGGCGATGGCACTGACAGCGATCTGCTTCGGGAAGAAAACTTCGCTAAGATGGATGCCCTAATTACTCTGACTGGTAATGATGAAGAAAACCTGCTGCTGGCACTTTTAGGAAAACAGCAGGGAATTCCCCTGGTTATTGCGAAAATCAGCCGTTCTAACTTTATACCTATTATTGAGCAGTTGGGGATTGACCGGGCTGTCAATCCAGTGCTGATCTCCGCTGGTGAGATTATTCGCTATGTCCAGGGGGATCAGATTGCTTCCCTTGCCCTCCTGCTTGACGGTCAGGCTGAAGTCGTGGAGATTATTGTTGAAGAGGGCACCGGTGTTATTGGACGTTCTCTCGCAGAGTTAGAGCTGCCTAAAGGAGTGATCATCGGAGCGATTGTTCGGGATGACCAGGTACTCATTCCCAATGGCAGTTCCGAAATAGCAGCGCAGGATAGGGCAGTTGTGTTTTGTCTGAGCAGCCATCTGCCTATCCTGGATAAGCTTTTTTACCGGCGCAAGGGAGGCTTGTTCCATGGATTATGGCGTAGTTCGAAAAGTAGTGGGAAGCG
>DURM01000045.1 GCA_012837335.1 Bacillota bacterium | reverse complement strand
GACCTCATTATTTGGGCTCAAGATCAAGGTGTTCCCAATAATGAAATGTGGGCGGGATACCATAGCTTAAATGACATACGCAAGGATGCAGACCCTATTTTATTGAAGTATTTAGAAAAAGGAATTGATGAGAAGAAATTAAGCTTGTTAAGGGAAATTCCAAGAGCAATTGCAGCCTTAGGTATAACAGAAAGGTTTGCCAATACTTCAGTCTTGACCTCCAAAATATTGTCATTGTTAGCCGAGAGCAAAGGAGACGATGACAACCTGTATCTAACCTTAATACCTTGTTTATGTAGTATGATGTATGATATAAAAGTTGATCAGTTGCCCGAAATATTCAATGTGCTTCAGTGGACGAGAGATAGCAGGCTTATATGGATGTTACGCGAACTAAGCCTAGTAGGAAAATTTGTACCGGAAATCGTATCCGCTTTCATCCGGATGCTCAGAAACCCCGAGGATTATCATTCGTTTATCCGCCCATTCCTTGATGATCCGAGACTGGATTATCGAGTCATTTATTCGCTCCTAATCAATTTGAAACATACTCGGAATACCAAGTTTAGGTATGATCTCAATGTGCTTGCGAATGAATTACAAGAAGGAAATAGAAAAATCGCAGGTGTTAGTGCTGATTCTATTAAAGACATTCTCGCTTTGTAGAATGTATATTGATAATGGCTAGCGAATAAACCTCTAGCTGCATTTGTCGGAGCGTATCTTGCTGTTCCGCTACCTTGGTTTTATCACCGTTTTCGGTGTAGATTTTTCTCCAGCGATAAAGCAAGTTAGGATGAATACCGAGGTCTTTCCAGAATTCCTTTATGGTTTTGGTCGTGGCATAAGCACCATTTATGAGTTTCCATCCGAATGGTCGTGTGGAAAATGGTTTAGGGGATGCTCTGTGGTGACCCCTAATTTTAGTTTTCTGTTTATTCTGCAGTGTCAGGAAAACAGCAATTCAACGTAGAAATCTTAAAGAGCATAATTTAGTTATATTCCTTAGGGGGAGGTTTGGAAGTGAAGATTACTTATCCGGAACACTGCGGTAATTCACCAAAGAAAATCTTGCTAATAAATCTTTATAAAGCTGTTGCCAATCACGAAGATTCTTTTATCCTGGAAAATCTAGCCGATGAAATCATATTAAACATCATCGGTGCTAGAGAAGTTGCAGGAAAACAAAATGTAATATTAACAAAAAATGCATTCGTTGAAAAAGGATTAAAAGAGATCAAGATTAATGATGCCATCACGCATGGAAATACTGCTGCTGTCCACGGGTCATTCTTTTTTAAAGATGATTTGAGAATTGATTTTTGCGATGTGTACAATTTCAAAGGCTTTGGAAAGAATGCAAGAATAAAGCAGATCAGTTCGTATCTAATCAATAGTAACAATCACAAATTCTTTGACGACTAAGGGCTTATCTTGCTTTAAATATCCCGAGTCCAGCTGGTGGTGGCTTAATTTAGATTCTGCTCTTTATGGGATTAAGGCTATCTCACCAATCTCCAAGAGGTAATTGAGGTATCTTCATAAAGATGGGAAATCAGCTGGGAAACCATGTTAGCTCATCCATGGTGCTGAATGTGACCTTATAATACAGCTTTAGTAACTTGGAAATCTAGAAGATGCGGCAACAGGCGCATTGTAATAGATTGTTGAAAGTTAAAGTCAAACTCTTCCCTAGTTGCTAGATAGGAAAATTGCGCTTGTTTCATTATGGTTTTCAGTGCTTTCTCTTGCCGGTAGTGTTTAAGAACAGAGAGTAGGAAGGAGGCAGTGACTTGATGCGCAGGATCTGTCCACGATGCGGGTCGCGCGACACCATCCGTATCACGGACTCAAGCGAAAGAACACACCACTGTCATGTTTGTAGAAGGGACTTCGGCCGCCGTTACTCAGCTGACCCTGTGTGCGTACATAAGATGTACTTCTACGTTGGGGGCTTTTTCGGTCCGTACCATGAAGTCTACGTGGATCCCGAGCGATACGGCGTCATGTTTAAGTACGTCACTGGCAGAACCGGCAGTAAGTATGAGCAGAGAGAGCTCTTTTTTCCGTTAAACAGCCTGACGCAGTTTAGTAAGGACCTTCTGCGCTGTTACATTCTCGATTGGGACAGCAGCTATATCTGCCCTGGAGTGCGTGATGGCACTCACTGGAGCCTCGAAGTTACCTTTGACGATGGTACCATAGTTGAGTCCCGCGGCAGCAATGCATTTCCACCCCATTGGCGCAAGTTGCTAGCACTGTTCCGCAAGTACGGCCTGCCCCATATTTCGTGAGGTATTCAAGGAGGGCATAACATGTCTGGGTGGGGAGCAGATAGGCTCCAGGATGATAAACGCTGGATATATGAATACTAATATAAAGCGAAGGCCTCCGCTGGAAAAGACCCTCTGGCGGAGGCTTCATATGTTTTCGACAACAAAAGTCCCCGGAGTATTGTGATGGCTATCAACAATATCCCGGGGACCCATAATGCCTGTCGCAACTGTTGTGCATCATACCCATCCAAAAACCCAATATGGGGAAGGGTGTAGTTAATGGTTGGTGGCCAATAATGGAGCTAAGCTTGATGGTTTATAGTTCATCAGCTGCACATGCAGCAATGCCCAACATACCTTGACCTCCGTGTACAGCCAGGGAAGCACCCATTTCAGCGATGAATACTTGGGTACAGCGCAGACGCTCTTCCACGATCTGCTTAAATTCCTCTGCTTTCTCCGGTGCATTGCTGTGGAGCACGGCGATGGTAAGTTTTTCAGTTGGAAAACGTTTCTCCACCAGGGCAATCATGCGCTGGAGTGCCTGCCCGTAGGAGCGTTTTTTGTCAACGGCCTGCACCAAACCATTTTTTACACTTAAGATAGGTTTGATGGTTAACAGTGAGGCTACCTTAGCTTGTACCCGACCTACCTTACCGCTGCGGGCTAGGTATTTCAGAGTGGGTACAGCCACAAATACAGTGGTTTTCTGCTTCACCCGCTCAATGATTTCTAAAATTTCTTCCCGGCTCTTGCCTCGAAGAGCAGCCCGAGCAGCAGCCAGAGCGACAAATCCCTGTCCCATGCTGGCAGATTCTGAATCCACTACAGTAATCGGGATGGGGATGTCTTTTTTAACCAGTTCAGCTACCCCAACAGTTCCACTTTGTCTGGAAGTGATGTGAATCGAAATAATTTCCTTGGCTTTGTTAACCAGTTTGTTGTAAATAGCGAGGAAATCTCCTGGTGAAGGCTGAGAAGTGGTGACATTTTCCTTTTCCTCCAGGAGGGCATAGAATTCCTCCGGTGTTAAGTCTAGGCCTTCACGGTGGAACTGGTTGTCTATCTGAATTCCTACCGGCATGATTTCTAGTTCAACCTCTCTTGCCAGCTCCGCAGGCACACTCGCGGCACTGTCAGTTACAATAGCTATGCGTTTCACGCTTTCACCAGCTTTCTAAATAAACTCTCAGTTTCAATTATTCCCCTGGAAAGGAACTTATCCTGCATGGGTTTAAGTGCTTGTTAGCGCGAAAAAACAATATTCTCTATATCAACCTGACAAACCGCCATCGACTAAAGGGACTAACCCGCGTTTGACGCACTTCATTACAATCCTTGGTAAGCTTTGGCATGGGAAAAAAGATGTATGTGGTGCTGGGAAAAGAGTTTGTAGAAAGGAGATCTACTTAAAGGAATAACGAAAAAGATTAGGTCAGGGACCGGTCCGCAGTTTGCCTTTTGATCAGAAGTACGATGTTTATG
>DURM01000044.1 GCA_012837335.1 Bacillota bacterium | reverse complement strand
CCTTCAAAAGAACCTCTTACCAGCTTACCCTGGGAATCTCTTGCTTTATAGATGTATTTAGCCATATCTATCACCACCGCTACAAGGAACGATACATATTAGCCACCGCCGGATCGATTACATTCCGCTGCACCAGCTCATCAATGGCCGCATCCATGGTCTGCATGCCAAATCTGGTTCCCGTTTCAATCGCGGATGGGATCTGATGAGTCTTGCTGTCGCGAATCATATTGCGGATAGCTGGTGTCCCCAGCATTACCTCCACTGCTGCTGCCATGCCGCTCCCGTCTTTTCGGGGAATCAGCTGCTGAGAAACGACCGCCTGAATAACTGATGCCAGCTGAATGCGGATCTGCTGCTGACTTTCCGCCGGAAATGCGTCGATAATCCGGTCGATTGTGTTGGCAGCGCCCCTGGTATGAAGTGTTGATAAGACCAAATGCCCAGTTTCCGCAGCTGAGATTGCGGTTCCGATTGTCTCTAAATCCCGCATCTCACCAACTAAAATCACATCCGGATCCGCTCTTAAGGCTGCCCGCAATCCGCTGGCAAAACTCAAGGTATCAGTGCCTACTTCCCGCTGATTGATGATGCAGCCCCGATGCTGGTGGAGGTATTCAATCGGATCTTCGAGCGTAATGATTACTCCCTGCTGTTCCTGATTGATCAGCTCGATCATGGCTGCCAGCGTAGTTGACTTACCGCTCCCAGTAGGACCGGTTACTAACACTAAGCCGTCTTTTTTGCGGGCAATATCCGCGATGATTTCCGGAAGCCCCAGCTCATTTAAGCCGATAATCTTCGAATTAATAATTCTGATCGCGCAGGATAAACTGCCCCGCTGCTGATACACTGAGCAGCGAAAGCGCCCCACTCCTCTTAGACCGTAGGAAAAATCCACTTCGCCTTTTCGCTCCAGAGTATCCATCTGCTCTTCGGAAACAACTGCCTCTAACAGGCCGCGGATATCAGGCGGCATCAGCGCTTTATAACCCGTTAAGGGAGTGATTTTGCCGAAGATCCGGAGAATTGGCGGCAGCCCTGCCGATAAATGCAGGTCCGACGCCCTCTGGTCTACGGCAATTTCCAGCAATTCATAGATGCTTTCTACTGCTCTCACTCCAAGGCCTCCTGTTCATCGATGCTGTACACAGTGCGGATAATCTCTTCAACGGAAGTAATGCCTGCAATCAGCTTATTGACCGCGTTTTCCTGCAGGGTAACCATTCCCGCTTCCACCGCAATCTGCTTTAGCTCGTCTTCTCCAGCATGATGATCTACTGCCTGCCTGAGTTTCTTATTCATAAGCAGCACTTCTTCAACCGCTGCCCTACCGTGATACCCTGTGTCATTGCAGAGGGGACAGCCTGTCCCCTGATAAACCTGCTCTGGGACAGCCATGTTCAAAGACTTGATAAACCGAATGACTACGGGATCGGTAAGAGGAACCGCCTGCCGGCAGTCCGGACACACTTTCCGCACCAGCCGCTGGGAAATCACAGCCGATACAGTACTGCTGATTAAATACGGCTCAATCCCCATATCCATCAGCCGAGCAATAGTCGCTACCGTGTGGTTAGTATGAAGCGTACTCAGTACTAAGTGTCCGGTTAAGGCTGAACGCACCGCAATTTCCGCTGTTTCTTTATCCCTAATCTCACCCACCATGATAACATCGGGATCCTGGCGGAGCATACTTCTCAAACCGGTTGCAAAAGTGAGGTTAACCTTGGGGTTTACCTGCACCTGGTTGATGCCTTCGAGCTGGTACTCTACCGGATCCTCAATGGTGATGATGTTTTTCTCGTTAGAATTCAAATGCGACAAAAACCCGTATAAAGTCGTGGTTTTACCGCTTCCTGTCGGACCGGTAACTAAGATCAAGCCCTGATTCAATCTCAAAATTCGCCTAATCTGCTCAGTTGTCTGAGGGCTAAATCCCAGTTCTTCGATTTTTAATAAACCATGAGCTCGGTTGAGAACTCTGGCCACAATTTTCTCACCGTGAATAGTAGGCAGCGTAGAAACACGCATGTCTACATCATGATTGCCCACTTTCAACTGCAGCCGTCCATCCTGAGGCCGGCGTCGTTCGGTAATATCGAGGTTAGCCATGACCTTGATTCGGGACTGAACACCGCTGCGCAATCTTTTTGGCACAGTCATCACTGGACGGAGAATGCCGTCCACGCGAAACCTGACCTCCATTGCTTCTTCGGTAGGCTCCAGGTGAATATCGCTGGCGTTTTCCCGCACTGCCTGTTCCAGAATCATGTTGGCCAAACGCACTCCCGGTGCGTCGCCAAGATGCTGATCCTCCTCTTCACGCGGACTTTCGTCCTGCTCAGGATCAGCGTATTCATCAAAAACCTTCCGGGCCGTGGATGCAATATCTTGAGCGCGGCTGAGGGCGGTTTGGATCTCGCCGGCAGTAGCAATCATGGGTTGAATTGACATGCCGGTGATCCGCTGCAGCTCGTCAATGACGAAAATATTGAGAGGATCGGTCATCGCAACCGTAAGAATGTTGTTTTCCACCTCTAAAGGCAGAATTTCGTGGGTTTTCAAAAACGCATCAGAAACTAACTCTACAACCTCAGGAGCTATATACTGCCGCGCTAAATCAACCCGGGGATAACCGAGATGCACACTGAGGGCATCTGCCATTTTCTCCGCAGTGATAAAACCGAGGCGGACTAAGATATCGCCCAGTTTATCGCCGGAAGTGCGCTGATCTTCTAATGCCTGCTGCAGCTGATGCTCGTCCAATAAACCCCGTTCAATCAGAATATCTCCAAGCCGCTTTCTTCCGGTCAATTCAGCCTGCCTCCCTGCTTAACAAAACTATGCCTACTATGAAAATTATTCTACTAAAAGTAACATAATCCTGCTTAACAACAACAATTGTCGGAAATAAAGTAATCTTGCACAGTTTCGTTATTTAGATATTGTTGCACCCTAATAACAATAACTGTTATTTAATGCTGGAATTTATAGGAGAGGGTCAAACCTCAGTCTGACCCTCTCAACCTTAAGTTCTGGTAAAGGTTCTGCCCCAGGTGCTCGCCCACCGCTTAGCTGCTGGGCGTTTTGCCTGAGTATACGCTGTATAATCCACTTCAACTTGGCGGGGAAAAATTCGTTCAAATTTGCGGTTTAAGTTCTGCGTACCCAAGCCCGGTTCTGCATCAGATCTTTTAAGCCAATCGTGCACCATCGCTCACCCTCCTCATACCTTGGCTTTAAGCTCTCATAACCAAGATATGCCGCGCAGGTAGATGGGAAATAAACCGGCATTACTATTTTAGAACTCAAATCCGTCCTTAATCATTTCATCCCGCACCTGAACAAATACATCAACGGCAAAGTCTAAATCTTCCTTAGAGTGGGCCGCTGAAACCTGAGTGCGGATTCTTGCTTGGTCTTTCGGCACCACTGGATAGAAGAAACCGGTGACGTAGACGCCTTTTTCTAAGGCGCGGCGGGACATTTCCTGGGCGAGAATCGCATCGTACAGCATAATCGGCACGATCGGATGCTCGCCTGGGACGATGTCAAATCCGGCCTTGGTTAAAGCTGCCCGGAAATGCTTGGTGTTTTCATGGACCCGATCCCGATACTCAGTGCTTTCCGCCAGCAGATCAAAGACCACGCAGGCCGAAGCGGCAATAGCCGGAGCTAAGGTATTGGAGAATAAATAGGGGCGGGATCTTTGGCGTAGAAGATCGATTATCGCTTTCCTGCCGCTGGTGTAGCCGCCGCTGGCGCCTCCTAGCGCTTTGCCGAGGGTTCCGGTAAGGATATCGACACGGTCAATCACACCGCAGTGTTCATGGGTACCCTTGCCGTGCTTGCCCATAAAGCCAGTTGCGTGGCTGTCATCCACCATTACCAGCGCATCATATTTCTCCGCTAAATCGCAGATGGCCGGAAGGTTGGCAATAATTCCATCCATGGAGAACACTCCATCGGTGGCAATCAGGCGGATGCGGCAGTCGCTTGCCTCTTTAAGCTTGGCTTCCAAGTCTTCCATATCGTTATTTTTATAGACAAAGCGCTTTGCTTTACAGAGCCGCACGCCGTCAATAATACTGGCGTGGTTCAGCTGGTCGCTGATAATCGCGTCTTCCGCACCTAAAATTGTTTCAAACAGCCCAGTATTCGCATCAAAGCAGGATGAATAGAGAATCGTGTCCTCTGTTTCTAAGAAACTGCTGATCTTTGCCTCCAGCTCCTTATGCACAGTCTGGGTGCCGCAGATAAACCGCACCGAGGATAGACCGTAGCCATACTGATCATAACTAGCTTTCGCAGCCTCAATAATCCGCGGATCATTGGACAGGCCTAAATAGTTATTGGCACACATATTGAGCACCTTTTTGCTGGTGGTAGTGTCAATGTAGGCGCTTTGGGGTGTGGTAATTACTCTTTCGTCCTTCCAGAGACCGCTTTCTAGGATCGCTTCCGCTTCCTGGCGGAAATATTTATACGCAGTTTTCATTAAGCTTCCTCCCAATTCAAGATAACTTTGCCTGATTGGCCGCTTTTCATCACTTCGAACCCTTTTGCAAACTCAGTATAGTGGAATCTATGGGTAATCACCGGCGCAATGTTTAAACCACTTTGAATCATCGAGGTCATCTTATACCAAGTCTCATACATTTCCCGGCCGTAAATTCCTTTGATGGTGATGCCGTTAAAGACCACTTTATTCCAGTCAATTCCGGTACCCGATTTCATGATCCCCAGCATAGCAATTTTACCGCCGTGGCGCATCACATCGAGCATGCTGTTAAAAGCAGAACCAGCGCCGGACATTTCTAAGCCTACGTCAAATCCTTCTTTCATGCCCAGTCTGTTCATGGCATCGCGGAGGTCTTCCTTGGTAACATCAACCGTCAAAGTGGCTCCCATCTGCTTGGCCAGCTCAAGGCGGTAAGGAATCAAATCGGTTACCACCACATATCTAGCTCCGGCGTGCTTGGCAATGGCGGTCGCCATAATTCCAATCGGACCCGCGCCGGTAATCAGCACATCCTCACCCAGCACATCAAAGGCTAAGGCTGTGTGGACAGCGTTGCCGAGAGGGTCAAAGCAGCTGAGAACATCCAAGGGAATATCAGGGCTCGCGAGCCACACATTGCTCTCCGGTATGGAAACATACTCGGCAAATACACCGGGGCGGTTTACTCCCACTCCCAGGGTATTGCGGCAGAGGTGGCGCTTGCCGGCAAGACAGTTGCGGCATCTTCCGCAGACGATATGTCCTTCCGCTGATACCAAATCCCCAACCGCAACACTGCTTACATGCTCGCCAACAGCTGCCACCCGACCGACAAATTCATGGCCGACAATCATCGGCACCGGTATCGTTGCTTGGGCCCACTCATCCCAGTCATAAATATGGACATCAGTGCCGCAGATCGAGGTTTTTAAGACTTTGATTAAAACATCACTGCCGCCGACTTTGGGAACCGGCTGTTCCTCCAACCACAGCCCCGGTTGGGCATGCTTTTTAACCAGGGCTTGCATTGTTTCTGGTATCATATAATCATCTCGCTTCCAAGATTTTTTCCTCATTATTATTACTTTGGTTTTAAAGGCAAAAATCCTTTTATGCTCGCTGTTTGCATAAAAAAAATCCGGAAATCATTTGACCTCCGGACGAGAATTCTTGTGATCGATCAGATGGCAGGCAGCGCAGTGGCCAGGGCAGATTTCCTGCCACTCTGGTTCGGTACCGCGGCAGATCTCCATCACATAGGGGCACCGGCTGTGAAAGCAGCAGCCTGAAGGCGGATCGATTGGACTGGGAATATCCCCTTTGAGAACAATCGGCTTAAACTCCAGCTTGGGATCAGGATTCGGTACCGCCGATAACAGCGCCTGAGTGTAGGGGTGCTGGGGATGAGCAAAAAGACGCTCCTGCTCCGCCAATTCCACGATTTTACCCAAATACATTACCGCTACCCGATCGCAGATGTGCTTAACAACTGACAAATCATGGGCAATAAATAAGTAAGTCAAGCCAAACTCTGCCTGAAGATCCTGGAGCAGATTGAGCACCTGCGCCTGGATCGAAACATCCAGAGCCGAAACCGGCTCATCACAGACAACCAGTTTCGGCCGTAATGCCAAGGCCCGGGCAATGCCTACCCGCTGCCGCTGCCCCCCGGACAGCTCATGGGGGTATCGCTTGGCATAAACCGCCGCTAAACCCACCACATCTAAAAGCTTAATTACTTCCCGCTCCAACTCTCGGCCGGAAGCAAGCTTGTGAATACGCAGGGGCTCCGCCACAATCTCCCCCACCTTCATGCGGGGATTGAGGGAAGCATAGGGATCCTGAAAGATAATTTGGATATCCTTCCTCAGCTCCCGCAGTTCGTCTTTCGCAAGAGCGCGGACGTCGGTACCGTCAAACAAAATCTTCCCAGCATCGACTTCCAAAAGCCTTAAGATCAGTCTTCCCGTCGTGGATTTACCGCTACCCGACTCGCCCACCAGCCCCAAAGTCTCACCGGGCATAATTGTAAAACTGATGCCATCCACAGCTCTGACGGCACCAGTTTTTCTTGTTAACAGCATTCCCTTGGTAATGGGAAAATGCTTAACTAAGTTCTCTACTATTAAAAGCGGCTGTTGGGTTTTGGTCACGGCTCCATCCCACCCTAACTTTAAGAGAAATCGGCAGCGATTTCAAATCCACCGCCTTGGCTTCTAAGCAGAATTCCTTCCGCCGGCAGCCACTGTGTTTCCACAGCAATTGAATTAATGCCATCGGCTAATAAATAGGTAAGCTTTAAGAGCGGCTGATCGTCTCTATCCAAAAGCAGCCGGCTTAAGTTACCCTGATTAACAACCACTTCCACCCATGACTGTTTCAGCTCAAGCTTGTCAACTTCTTGTGCTGACGCTAATATCTGGCGGAGCGGTCCAGACATATCTTCAAGGCGCAGCTTAAGATCGAGATAGGTAATCAGCTCGCAGAAAACCGGAATTCGATCTAGCCGCTGCATCTGGCTGATCTTCAAAAGCTCAGCTTCCGGATCCTGCTTTAAGAGTTCCGCAGCAGCTGCATCCTTAACCTTAACCAGCTTCAGCTGAGGTTCGTACTGCTTCAGCTCAGCAGCTGCCTGATCCCGATTTAACTGCAGCTCCATCATGCGGGCATAATGCTTGCGAAGCTGCAGCAGAGACAAATTCGCCTCTGAAAGGATGGTCCGGACATAACGAGGGGTTGTCTCCACCTGGGCTGCAATTTCATCGATACTGAGGAAGGGATCCTTCTGCACCAGCTGGATCACTTTTGCTTTGATCGTTTCATTAGCCATTTTCAACCCCCACTATCCCAAAATTCTACTTGATTTTCATCAGCGAATCAGTCTGAGTCAAGCCCGGCAGGCGTCCCCGCTTGGCTACCGGTTTGCCGTTAACTTCCTTGATATCCATGGTCATATCGATGGGAGGAGCGGCTGAGATGTAGCTGCCCACACCAAAGGCATCCACTCCCGCGTCACCCAAGACTTTGATCTTCTCTAAATCTAAGCCGCCGGAAGCAAAGATGCGCACATGCTCGTATCCTGCCATATCCAGCTTAAAGCGAATTTCCCGTACCAACCCGGGAGTCACGCCACCCCGCTCGCTTGGCGTATCAAGCCGGATACCTTCTAAGCGCTTGCCTAAAGCATCCCCTAAGCGCAGCGCTTCCTCTACTTCATCTTTAAACGTATCCACTAAAATGGTGCGGGGAGATTCGGGCGGCATGATTTCATCATACATCTTGGCCCCTTCCACGGTGTCGCCGACGATTAAAAATAAAGCGTGGGGTACTGTTCCCGCCGGCTCCATCCCAGCCAGCTTGGCTCCTAAGATGCAGGAGGCGCCGCTTGCTCCTCCAATAATGGCAGCCCTTTCCATAACCGGTGCCACTGCCGGATGCACGTGGCGGGCGCCGAAGCAGTAGAAAGGTTTGCCGTCAGCCGCTTGAGCTACCTCATAAGCTGCTGTTGCCCAGCCGCTGGAATGGGCAAGAATACCCAGAATCGCGGTTTCATAGATGCCAAACTCTGTATAATAACCGGTGATTCTCATCACCACGTCTTTTGCTTCCACTAACGTTCCTTCCGGGAGAGCTTCCACTTCAACGTCCAGATCCTTTAATAGACCCATCGCTTCATCAATTCCGGCGATCACACCACTGCGGCGGGCAAAGATCTCTGCTGTTACTTTAGCCTGTCCATAACCCTTGCTTTCTAAGAGCTGTTTGGTCTTCACAAAATAGACATCGGTGGTTAAACCCCCGATAATCTCATTATGCTCAGCCGAATACAGTTTCCGGTCCTCAGCAGCTCTATACTCTGTTACGTCCTGGATCGTCTTTAGTTGTTTCATGATCCTTTCTCCTCTCAATCTCCTAGCTCTTTATCATAAATCCTACGGTAGATGCTCCACGTATAGGATAATTTGCGTAGATATGTACGAGTCTCCCAGAAGGGAATATCGGAAGCTGATTCGAAACTGCCATCCCACTGCTCCTTAGCCAACCACTGCTGCACATTCCCTTGTCCACCATTATAGGCGGCCAGGGCTGCGGTGAAACTGGAGAAGCGTCGGCTCAAGTAGTTTAAATACCAGCACCCCATCATGATGTTCATTTCCGGATCGAGGAGATCCTGAACTTCAAATTCAATCCCCATCTGCTCTGCAACCCAGGCTGCGGTATCGGGCATCAGCTGCATTAAGCCGGTTGCTCCCTTTTTCGAGACCGCATCTTCCCGCCACTTGCTTTCCACATGGATCAGAGCGGCAATTAAATAAGGATCAAGGTCGAACTCCTCAGCCTGTGCCCGGATCACATCCACATGCTTCAGAGGATAAATCTGCTGCATCAGCGGCTTGATCGACATCAGCGCAGCGATGGTTACTGCTAATATAATAATGGTGCTGATTAACCTTATTGTCCGATTCAAAAATAGCCCCCCGGGTCTACTCTATTCCTCATTCTATTATTTGATACCATAATCTGTCAACTTGAACTTTGGTTTCAGACAGCGTGCCGCTGTTGTCGATCACATAATCGGCAAGCTGGCGCTTTTCCTCAATTGACATTTGGGCAGTAATTCTTTTTAAAGCCTCTTTCTCTGATAACTGATCCCGCTCCATCAGCCTTTTGAGCTGGACTGCTTGGGGAACATAAACCACCACTACCCCATCCAGCCAGATTTGGCTGTTAGTTTCATAAAGAAGCGGGATATCGGCAAACACAATCTGGCCCCGCTGCTTAAGCTGAGTTCCCCGGGTTTTAATCGCATCGAGAACCAAGGGATGAATAATCGCTTCCAGCTGCCGCCGCTTCTCGGCATCAGCAAAGATAATCCGGCCCAGCTTTTTTCGGTCAAGAGCGCCATCTTCTCTAACTGCTTCCGGAAATGCTTCCACCACCTGCTTCCAGCCCGGGGTTCCTACTTCCACAACCTCCCGGGAGATCTGGTCAGCATCAAGAATTACCGCTCCTTTTTCTTTAAGCATAGCTGCCACTGTGCTTTTACCCGTAGCTATCGATCCCGTCAATCCGTACATTCCTGATTCCACCTTTGGCAGTTAGGGCAAAAATGCGTGCTGCGGCCTCCTACCTTGATTCTGGCAATCTCAGCGCCGCAGTCTGGGCAGGGTTTTCCAGTCTGCTGATATACCCTCAGCTTATTCTGGAAGTTGCCGGTCGCTCCTGAACCGGTGCGGTAATCTCTAATGGTCGTGCCGTGCTCTTTAATCGCTTCGGCAATCACGGCATTGATGCTTGCATGCAAGGCCTCAATTTCCTCCGCGGTTAAGCTGGTTCCAGGCCGCAGGGGGTGAATCCGCGCCCGAAACAACGACTCATCAACGTAGATATTGCCCAAACCGGCTACCTTGGTCTGATCTAAAAGAATGGTCTTAACTGCTCGAGCCGACTGCATACTTTCCTTTAAGGCCTCGACTGTAAACTCTTCTGTGAGAGGCTCAGGCCCAAGCGTGTACAGCCCCTGGATTTGATCGTACTCCGCTTCTGGCAGAAGATAGATGGTGCCGAATTTGCGCTGATCGACAAAACGGAGCTCTCCCCCTTCTTTAAACCAAAAGCGAGCGGAGGTGTGCTTTTCCAGCGGCAGATCCTGCTTAGGCTGATACACCATCTGCCCTGTCATCCTCAGATGGGCGACCATCCGCAGCGGCGAATCCAGCTCAAAGATCAAATATTTCCCTCTCCGATTAATATCTGTAATTTCCCTATTTATTATCTGGGCGCAGAAATCCTCGACAGTATTCTTTGGCAGCAGCCGTGGATAGAGGATCTTGCAGTCAGCAATCACTTTGTTTTTTACCACCGGTGTTAACGTCCGGCGCACTGTTTCTACTTCTGGTAGTTCCGGCACCTTATTTCACCTCAAATGCTTTGACCTGTTCCCAATCACGGCCTACTTTTACATCTACCCGGAGCGGCACCTTAAGCTCAATCACCGATTCCATAGTCTGTTTGACCAAAGCCGCCGCTGTTTCCAGTTCCTCCGGTGGGACTTCAAACACCAACTCGTCATGGACCTGCAGAAGCATCCGGGTCTTAAAGTTCTGCTCAGCCAAGGCCTGATCCACTTTCAGCATCGCCATTTTAATGATATCCGCAGCGCTGCCCTGAATCGGCGTGTTCATCGCCATTCTTTCTGCAAAGGAACGGCGCTGGTAGTTGCGGCTGTTAATATCCGGCAGGTAGCGGCGGCGGTTAAGAATAGTGGTGACATAACCTTCAGTTTTAGCAGTCTTGATGGTATTATCCAGATACGCCTTTACCTGCGGATAGCGGGCAAAGTACTGGTCAATGTACTGCTGGGCTTGGGCTTGGGTGAGTTTGGTGCCCTTGGCCAAGCCGTAACTGCTGATGCCGTAGATAATCCCGAAGTTAATCGCCTTTGCCGAATCCCGATCCGCTGCGCTTACCTCTTCCATGGGTATCTCCAGAATCTCACTTGCGGTGCGGCGGTGGATATCAGCGCCTGACTTAAAAGCATCAATTAACCCTGCGTCACCGGAAATATGGGCTAAAACCCGCAGTTCAATCTGGGAATAGTCGGCGCTTAATAAATGCCAGCCTTCCTGAGGCTCAAAAGCCCCCCTAATTCTCCTTCCTTCCGCGGTGCGGATGGGAATGTTTTGGAGATTGGGATTGGCGCTCGATAACCGCCCGGTAGCAGTAATTGTTTGATTAAAGGTAGTATGAATGCGGTTTGTTTCTGGGTTGATCAGCTCTACTAAAGCATCGGTATAGGTTGACTTTAGTTTGCTCAGCTGCCGGTAGGTCAGCACCTTGTCCACAATCGGGTGGTAGCTCAACTGCTCTAAAACTTCTGCGTTCGTGGAAGGTCCAGTTTTGGTTTTCTTCAGCACCGGAAGGCCAAGCTCATCAAAGAGCACTACCCCCAGCTGCTTAGGTGAGTTGATGTTAAACTCGCGCCCGGCAATCTCATAGATTTCGGCGGTAAGCTGCTCCAACAGCTCTTCCATTTCCGCGGATATCGTTTTGAGCTTATCTGGATTGCAGATAATTCCGGTAAGTTCCATCTTGGCCAGCACTTTCGCTAAAGGCAGCTCCACATCATGGTAGAGATGCCCCATATTCTCTGCTTCAATTTCTGGATCCAACTTTGCAGCCAAAAGCAGCACCCGGTGCGCTTTCTCTCCTGCCTGCTGGGGAATCGAACCAACCCCAGTTAGCGGAGGTAAATTCAAATAGCGCACTGATAAACTCGATAAATCATGGTCACCGGAAGGGTCCAACACATAACCTGCCAGCTCCACATCCCCAGCAATGCGCACTTGCTTCGGATCCAGCTTGCTCTGAACCCATAGTTTATAAAAATGCTTGGCGTCACTGCAGTATAAAGCGATCTCCGCGCCCTTTTCACTCAAAAGGCCCAGTGCCTGGTCCCGATACTTGGCTTCGATATACCATACTCTGTTTCCGCAAGCGATGGCAAAATCTGAATCAGATGCGTAAATTCCGCATTGATCTGCCTGCTCTAAATCAGCGGCAAAACCAGCTCCCATTTCCGGTTTAAAAACGATACATTCAAAATCCATTTCCGGCACTTCTGGTTTCGCCTGCTCGGCAAGTTCCGCAATAGCTTCGCTTTCCTTACTGAGGCGCTCGATAAGACTCTTAAACTCCAGCTCAGTGAACAGTTCTACCAGCTTCTCATTATCCGGGACAGGCTCTTCGTCAAAGTTGATCTCAACCGGAACTTCGCAGTCAATTGTGGCGAGCTCCCGGCTCATCAAGGCCTGATCTTTGTTTTCCTCCAGGCGTTCCTTAAGCTTGCCCTTTTCCTGATCTAAATTCTCATATAACTGAGCAATGGACTTGTGCTTATGTAGAAGCTTCAGGGCAGTCTTTTCCCCAACTCCGGGCACGCCCGGGATATTGTCGGAGCTGTCGCCCATCAGCCCTTTAAGATCAATAACCTGCTCAGGAGTAAGCTGATACTCGTCCATCAGCCGCTGGCGGTCAACTATTTCCAGCTCTTTAATTCCCCGCTTAGTCAACAGCACTGTGGTTTGATCGGATATCAGCTGGAGGGCATCCCGATCACCAGTGACAATATAGACTTTGTATCCTAAGGCTTCTGCTCTTTTGGCAGCAGTGCCAATAACATCATCTGCTTCGTATCCGGCCAGCTCCAGTCTTTTAATTCCCCACGCATCCAGCACCTGCTTAATCAAACCTACCTGGGGTTTCAGATCATCAGGCATGCCGGCGCGGTGCGCTTTATATTCGGTATACGCTTCATGGCGAAATGTGGGCGCGGCAACATCAAATGCAACATAAATCTTGGTGGGATGGTAATCTTCCTCTAATCGCAGCAGCATCGTCGTAAATCCATAGACCGCGTTAGTAGGCACTCCCTGAACTGTGGTCAGAGGTGGGAGGGCGTAATAAGCGCGGTTCAGTAAACTATTACCATCAATTAAAAATAAAGTCGGTTCCATTCTTAAATCCCCCATTTCTTCCCTAAGAATTTCCACATTTGCCGATAAAAACCTTTTATTTTCCCAACCCTGACCACCAGGTCCAGTACTTAACAGGAAAGGTTACTATTACATAGAGGTTTAGCCTTGTAAACTGCGAACTAGAGGGTGTATGATGAATATCGTAACTAACTTGTGAAAGGAGAAGTCATTGATGAAGAAGCTACCAATAGTATTAATGATCATGGTCTTATTATACACTGGTACTGCTTTTGCCCACTACCCGGATATTGAAGGCAGCTGGGCTCGCGATGCGATTATAAATCTGGCTGAGCAGAATATCTTTGCCGGAATCTATGACGGAAATTTTGAACCGAACAACTATGTCACCAGAGAAGAGATTATTGAACTTGCCGCCAGAGGTTTTGATCTCACTACAACTGAGAAGCAGACTCTCTACAGCTGGCTCGATCATCTCATGCCCATGGTAGATCCGGAGATGGAGGCAGCCGAGTTTGCAACCAGAGCGGAATTAACCGCTGTAATTGCTAATCTCATGGGCTTAACCGATCAGAGCATTGACGTAGCAAACTGGGAACCATCGTTTGAAGACATTAACCGGGATCATCCCCTGTTTACAGCTGTAGAGCTGGTCAGTAAACTTGATGTTCTTCCCACTTATGTGATGAACCGGTTTGAACCGCAGCGCTTGGCAACTCGCGGCGAAACTGCTGTCCTGTTAAACGCAGCTTTACACTTAGAAAACATCGCAGGTAAAGTAGCAGAAATCCACGAAGCGTCCAACCGGATTATCGTAACAACTGAAGATGATCTCTACCGTTCCCTGCCAATTGCAGCGGATACAATTATTCTCAGCAGCGGTACTGCCCAAAATCTTAACGAGATTGGTGTCGGCGATGAAATCCACGCCTATTACAATACCAATGGCAGTGTTGCGCTGGTAAGTGTAGACCAATCAACCGCAGGCGGCAGCAATCTGCTTCAGAACTTGGCAGGTCTGCTCAAGAATCTGCCCAATGTCCAGAGCCTGAAATCCTTAAACTTAGACTCTTTAGTTTCTAAGGACACAGCAGCGGCTCTCCAGGAAGTGCTTACTCCTGAACAGCTGGCCGCTATCATTTCCGGTGACTGGTCAAAAGCAAGCGACAACTTACGGTCCGATCTCTTTGGCCAGCTGGTTGAATTAGGCTTGACCCCATGGGAAGCAGAAGCTGTTCTCAGCCAAGACTGGCAGTCCTTAGGTGATATGGGTATGGATCGGGTAGCGGTACTGCTTTCCGATTATATCGGAGTTTCGCCGGAGATCTTTTACGCCGCTTTTAATCAAGACTGGAGCCGCCTCTATGAGTACGCTCAGGTAGAAATTGCCCAAAGACTGTTAACAGCGCTGGCTATGTAATTGGAAAAAGACTAAACCCACCTGCGAATGGGTTTAGTCTTTTTTTATGGGTAGATGATTTCCAGTTCAACCCCCGGCAGCATCCACTGAATCAGCCACTCAGGAACATAAAAGGTGTTACCAGCTTGTACAGTTTCAATCCCGTAAAGGGAGCTCAACTCGTCAGGCGCAACAGCTGTCAGCTCAAAGACAGGTTCAGCGTAAGGAACATAAATCCAGTCTTCTCGAATCACCGCGGCTCCCAAGGCTTCACCATCTAAATAGATGAGTGGAAGTACTATCACTGCCTGCCGTTCAGGATAGTTCCAAGTCACCTTTAAGCCCCAGCGAAAGCTGTCAGCCTGACGGAGATACTCCACTCCATTGATTTTTTCGGTATGAGCGGCTAAACTGGTGGGAATCGGCAGTTCCAAAGCCCTGCTCAGCTCTTCCACCGGGAGAAAAAGCTGCTCATCCTGCAAAAAAGCCTGGACCCCGGTGGATTCTTCAAAAAGCATGAACTCTACATTAAACAGCTCAATGCTGTCGCTGATCTGATAGCCAAAACCAAGCTTTTCCGCAAGCTCAGTGACATTTACATACTCCCGATCCCAAAGCTTAACATCTTCGAACTGATACTCTGCTAAGTCATCAACCAGCGGCACATAATACTGCCTGCCGAATTTAACAGCAGCACCTTCCATTCTGGTACCGTTAATCACGCAGTCCACAGCCAGCGGCAGAGGCTGAGGCAGTCCAGAAGGATTCTCTAAGAGCGCGCCCAGAGCCTCAAGATGGATATCGGTCCACCCCCGCTCCTCCAGCATAATCATTACTGTCTCGGTGGTGTTAGTGTTGTATTTGTAGATATCCGGATGGACCGTGATTGTTTTAGTGTTAAGCAGCGGATCCTGACTCAATCTGATCGTCTGGTAGATCAGCGTTACCTTTGTTCCTACGCGGATCAGATCCATCAATTCTTCCACATCGTGATTGTACATTCTAATGCAGCCGCTGGATACCGGATGGCCGATGGACGCTGGGTTATTCGTGCCGTGGATGCCGTAGCTTGGTATCCCCAAGCCGATCCATCTGGTGCCTACCGGGTTATCGGGACCGGGTGGAATCGGCTCCAGGCCCCGCTCCCACCAGCGGATGGGATAATAAGTAGGGTTTTTCACCCGGTTGATAACTTCAGTCTCGCCTAAGACAGAAGGCTTTACTTCAGTACCCACACCGATGGGGTACTGTTTAATCACAATTCCATTCTCATATAGGTAAAGAGTGAATTCTGGAATGTTCACTACTATTTCGCGGGTTAGTTCTTGTGCTGCTGCTGTTAGTGTCAGGCAGATGACTAACACAATCCCCGCAAGCACTGAGCCTGCGGATCTGAATTTCAGCATAGACTCACCCACTAACTATTTTTTTATCCGCAGCGGCTGAATCCACAATCCATGCAGGTTTCACAGCCGCTTTCATGCTTCAGCTGTCCACCACAGTCGGGGCAGTCTCCCGCTCCTTTCGGGTTGATGCTGATTGGTTCTTCCGATCTGGTTTCTTCCCGCACAACTCCTTTTTTCTCATCGAGATAGCGCTGCAGGACCATGGCGATGGCATCGGGACAGGATAAAATCAGTCTGCCGTTCTGCCATACCGGGTGCGGGCAGCGAATGCCCTTCAGCTGGCGCACCACCTGCTCCAGTTCCACTCCGGAGCGCAGAGCAAGGGAAATCAGCCGAGCTGTTGCCTCGGAAAACGCCGCTGAACAGCCACCGGCTTTACCGATGGTGGTAAAGACTTCGCATACTCCCTCGTCATCCTCATTAATGGTAACGTAAAGGGTGCCGCATCCGGTCTTGACCCGTTCGGTTTGGCCTCTGGTGATTGCCGGGCGCTTTCGCGGTCTGTGTTTAGCCTGGGCTGACTGCTTCTCTTCAGTGGTCTGCTTGCTGCCAACTGTCAATACTTCTCCCTCGCGGGATCCACTTCGATACACAGTCACCCCCTTGCATCCTAATTTATAGGCGAGACGGTACACTTCTTCAATTTGTTCCCGAGTTGCTTCATTGGGGAAGTTAACCGTCTTGCTTACGGCGTTATCGGTAAACTCTTGGAAAGCTGCCTGCATGGCAATGTGCCACTTCGGTGAAATATCATGAGCTGTTACTAATACTTTCCTCAACTCCAGGGGAATTTCCTCGATATCCGCTACGGATCCGGTCACGGCGACCCGCTCCATCAGTTCCTGGGAGTAGAGTCCGTGCTCCCGGATAATCTCTTCGAACACCGGATTTATTTCTACCAGCCGTTCATCGTCCATGACATTGCGGGTAAAGGCCAGGGCAAATAATGGTTCAATACCGCTGGAGCATCCAGCTATAATTGAAATGGTACCGGTAGGGGCAATGGTTGTGACGGTTGCATTTCTCAGGACAATACCCTGCTTTTCATAAATACTTCCCGGATAGTTCGGGAATGGTCGCCGCTCCTCAGCAAGCTGAGCTGACGCTGCTCTTGCTTCGGTTTGAATAAAGCTCATCAGCTCTTTAGCAAAAGCTACTCCTTCATCAGAGTTATAAGCAATCCCTAACCGAATCAGCAGATCGGCAAAACCCATCACGCCCAGGCCGATCTTGCGGTTAGCTTTGGTAATTTTATCTATTTCTTCCAGCGGATAGTTGTTGGCATCGATCACATTATCTAAAAACCGCACCGCTGTGTGGACTACCTCTTTTAAGTGATCCCAGTCCACAGCCAATCCCTCATCGGTTTTTACGGTAAACTGAGCTACATTAATTGAGCCTAAATTACAGCTCTCATAGGGAAGTAATGGGTAGGGTAGAAAACAGCTTACAGCTTCCCCCTCCGAACCGTACGTGCAGGTTTCCCTGCATACGGCTCTCCAGTTAATCTTTTCCGAGCAAAACTGAAATCACAGTATTTCACTGCCTTACCATCGTCCCAAACGCCGATGGTTCCATCAAGACTGTATCGTTTAACTACCTGGGCTGCGCTCAGCTTCAGCTTCGCAGCTAAGGTCTTAACTAAGCTTTGGCGGTGGTAGTAGTGGAATTTCCGCAGCTGGTAAGCGATGTTATCAGCGTAGCAGTAGCGGTTATACAGTGACCGGATTTCTTTGGCATAGACCCGAATGATCTCTGCCGCATCCAGATTCATCAAATAGCCGCGGTGCACTGCTTTAGTGCCGCTGCGAAAAGGTTTAAGGCGGTCGTTAATTACCTGGGTTGGAACCTTCACTCTAATGTTATGATCTGACAAGCTGATTTCATAACCAAAAAAGTTAAAATGAGCTGAATTAGTCCAGGAAGTAAGTAAAAACTCTTGTGAAGAAAAACTACACCCCAGCTTGCCGCTAATATACGTGCTTAAACCTTCCCAAAATCCTTCCGCCGCTTCCCTGCTTAAATCCTTGATTCCTACCGCAATCTCAGCGCCAAAGCGCACATAACAGCTGTCCTGCCCCTCAAACCACTGATCCACCTGATTGAGATAAATCTCTAGGGCTGTCCAATAAAGCGGTGCCCGAACTCTGTCCTTGACCAAGCGGTAAATCAGCTCAATCAGGCGGTTATCGTCGATTCGGTCTTGAAAACCGGCTTGAAAGCTTTTCATGTCCAGTTCACGAAAACCGGATTCAAGACTGCCGCTGATTACCCAGTTTACGTCTTTAAACTCAGTTTTTAAGCGGTACAGACTAGAACCAAGATCAAGCTTTTTTTCAAAGAAAGGCTTGTACACCGCTGTCAAAAGCTCGCAGACCATGCTTTCAATGATCTTAATCAGCTTATTCCCCTGCGGCAGCCGCTGGTTCCGCAGTTCCCTAACTGCTGCATCGATTTCATCGGCTGTAATTGCAAGGTGGAGCTGATCAGCTGTCCGGAAATAAAAGTCCGGGTTGTAAAGATTGCGATACAGTCTTTTAAAGGTATAATCTAAGCTTTGGGCATGTTGCTCGATGATACCAAGCACTGTTTCGGCTCTCTGCATTTCGCATACCTCCAAGTCTCGGTACCGATTAACCTGCTGTCCTTCACCAGCACCTCTAATGACTTTTAGTCAGGTGTCAGCCTCGCTGGCTGTGTGGGCGGCTTTCCCGCTTCCGGTTTTACGGCTATACCTGTCGATCCAGGTTCCTCAGATTACTATGACAGCTCCGTGCTCCGCTAATGCGAAGCATCCAAGATTCGCGTTAACATCCACTAGCTCTACTTAGGCCTCCCGTTCGAGTCTATTGGTGACTTCACCTGGCTGTTTCAGGGGTTTTACCAGCACGAACAACCTATACTGGTAATGAAACAGCGCCGCCAAAAGGCGTCCCTGCGGTTCGGGCTTAAGACTCTGGGATTCAAGCAATCCAGCTTTGACCATATAGAGCTTAGGCTCGCAGGATTTTTCCCGCTTTGACACCATGCTGTGGTCCCCTCAGGCTGTTAACCCTTAGGTAAGGTGCCTGCCTATGCGAACATCACCCCAGTTCGCAGCCTGTTTCAGGCAATGAATGCTAAGCTATCTTGCGCACTTGTTCTCCGCATGGATTGGTAGCTTCCATTTCACCGATTAAAGGAGTGGGATTATCGCGGTTAATGCGATCTAAGAAGACGATGCCGGGCTCACCGTTCCGCCAGGCCATGTCCACAATTAAGTCAAAAACTTCTTTCGCGTTCAAATGACCAACAACTTCTTTGTTTCTAGGGTTGACCAGTGCGTAGTCGGAACCAGTTTCAACTGCCTGCATAAACTCTTCGGTAATGCCTACCGAGATGTTGAAGTTGGTAATTTCACTATTATCCGCTTTACATTTGATAAAATCCAGAATATCAGGGTGGTCAACTCTAAGGATTCCCATGTTCGCCCCGCGGCGCGTGCCTCCCTGCTTAACCGCTTCGGTCGCTGCGTTGTAGCATTTTAGAAACGAGACAGGACCGCTGGCCACACCTCCGGTGGTCTTCACCCGGTCGTTTTGCGGCCGGATGCGGGAGAAACTGAACCCTGTGCCGCCGCCTGACTTCTGAATAAGGGCAGCATCTCTAAGAGAGCCAAATATGGATTCCATAGAATCTTCAATTGGCAGTACAAAACAAGCGGATAACTGCTGGAGATCTCTGCCTGCGTTCATTAATGTGGGGCTGTTGGGCATGAATTCCCGCCGGTCCATGATCGTAAAGAATTTTTCCTCTACTTCTTTAACCTTGGACTCGTCCCACTGGGCTTCAACGGCAGCTATGTTAGCGGCTACTCTCCGCAGCATATCTTCAGGTGTTTCGACCACCTGTCCATCCTGTTTTTTGAGATACCTGCGCTCTAAAACAGTGCGAGCATTCTCGCTGAGCTTCATCTAAACTTTCCCCTCCTTGAATACCATATTTTGTTATGTCGCATTTTTAATATACTATATGTAGAGGAGATTGTAAAGGATAATAAAAAAATTCTAGGTTATCTTTGGTAAGACAACCTAGAACCTATACTGCGCAAATTTTCTAATTACTAACAGCCATCTCATGCTCACGCTCAGCTGTGCGAGCATCGCTGCATTCTCTGCATGTGCCGTAAAACTCTAACCGATGGCTGTTTACTTGAACATCATATTTATCTTCAAGCTTAGCATTAATTGACTCATTAACAGGCAGATCAACATCATAAACATTACCACATTCTTCACAAACAAAGTGATAATGATTGTCGGCATTGCCGTCAAACCTGCTGTATGTACTGCCGTAGGACAGTTCCAGGATTTCTCCCATTTCAGTTAGTGTTTTAAGATTACGGTAGATAGTGCCCAAGCTGATATTAGGCAGTTCTTTGCGGACTTCCTGATAAATCCAATCCGCGGTGGGATGACATTTCGTAGAGCGCAATACTTGCAAGATTACTTCCCGCTGTTTTGTTTTACGTATAAAACCCTTTTTGTTCAACCAAACTCGCCCCTTATGGATAAATACTATTACTACTACTATTGTATTGACAAAACTCACCGGTGTCAAGGCGTGTAACAGCAAAAACCTATTGCAAAACTTCTCCATTCATGTTAAAATAAAAGACGTTGAACGACATATGCCGAAGTGGTGGAACTGGCAGACACGTACGACTCAAAATCGTATGGGCTTGGCCCATGAGGGTTCGATTCCCTCCTTCGGCACCATAGAGAATTACCCCAGCTGATGCTGGGGTTTTGTTGTTTTT
>DURM01000043.1 GCA_012837335.1 Bacillota bacterium | reverse complement strand
GGGGACATCTTTTGGATACAAAGGAGCACTTGCAATATACTCCTCTATTAGATCTATTTTTTCTTTCAAGCGAGCATTTTCAATAGGTTTACCTTGTAAGGATCACCCCCGCGTATGCGGGAAAGACGTCGAGCAAGACATCCTTGAGTTTCCCACTTGCGGATCACCCCCGCGTATGCGGGAAAGACCTTACCAATGGCGCATATTGGATCGACATCACAGGATCACCCCCGCGTATGCGGGAAAGACACGTTCGATCAATCGCCGATTCTCCTCTGCCCAGGATCACCCCCGCGTATGCGGGAAAGACAGAGGCTTGATAGCCGAATCAGCACCAAGGGAAGGATCACCCCCGCGTATGCGGGAAAGACGTTCCCACAGCTGGACGACTGGTGTAATATCAAGGATCACCCCCGCGTATGCGGGAAAGACACTTAGAAGAACCATTATTCATCGAGGTTTGTGTTCTCGCCACCCCTGAAATTTATTCACTTTTGTTGACTACTTGGTCAAAAAAGCATATCCATAAACTATTTGCTTAATCGATTCACCTGAGCCAAACGAACTAATTTAATTCCAATTTAATAGTACTTTATTACCACGTTCGATTATCCATTGCGAAAATCCTTCCTATGTAGAACTGCAGATGGATACCTTTAGAGAAAATAAGGTCACCTAGGATCGGTTTTGACCAACAAAAAACGCTTAAGAATGCGGCGTTATACACTCTTAAGCGTCGATCTATTCCTATTTTAGAATCCCATATGTCTCGCTTACCGACTGAACAAATATGATGCCGTTGCCAGGCAGATCAATCTGCAGCTCTTCCCTGACTGCGGTTACAATATCCTCAACCTGTTCCTTTGGGGTGAGCATCAGCACAACCTCTTTTTCTGGCTCTATCTCCATGTTTAAAACCTTGGTTGTTTCATGAATACCAGAGCCGCGGGCGTTAATTATCGTTCCTCCACGAGCTCCTGCAGCTCTAGCTGTATCCATAACCACTTCACCCTTACCTTTATCTACCACCACGAAAATCGCCTGATACACGCCGTCACCTCCGCCATCATTAAACTTGTATTTGTCATCTCCTGAATGAATATAAGCGCCAACTGGAATGGAAAAGCCAATACCATGAGACGGTTTGCTGAAATTGAACTCTTTGTCAATAGCCTTAACCGCATTTCTGCCAACATCTTTTTCAGCAATCATCATCACGATCTCTTTGCGGACATCAGTAATCTCTAAGAGCTTCAGCCAGCGGTTTTGAACTGTACCTCTGCCGAGCATGATCGTGCCGCCCGATACACCATTCTTTTTTGCAATCCGGAGGGCTTTACTTCCCAACCCGTAATTTACAATCACATAAACCAGCTCAAATTGACTTTCCGCCAGACTCGACTTCTCCATCAGCTTCAACTCCTTGTTTTCGCGAACTAATTTGAAATATAAATCCAAGCACCTGGAGCGTAATAATCGGTGCCGTGGCTACCAGGGCAATCATGCCAAATCCATCCCTCAGCAGATTAGCACCCTTAAAAGCGCTGGCTGCACCCTGGACAAAAGCCAGAATAAATGTAGCTGTCATCGGGCCGGTCGCAACTCCCCCGGCATCAAAGGCAATTCCGACAAACAGATTCGGTGCAAAATACATCATACCAAGAGCAATAATGTAGCTGGGCAGCAGCACATACCAGAGCTTTATTGACGGATTTAAAATCCGGATCACTGCCAGCGTAACAGCCAAGCCCACCCCGATCGATAGACAGGCTCCGACAGCCTTCCGCTTTACGTAGCCACTGGTAACATTTTCAATTTGATGAGTCAAAACATAAACAGCAGGCTCCGCAATAATAGTGAAAAAACCTAAGGCAAACCCAGTAACGATCAGCCACGATTTATTCTCATACATTGCTAAGCGAAGGCCAAGCTCACTGCCGATTTCCATAAACCCGCCGTTAACTCCCACTAGAAATATTATGAGCCCGAAGAATGCATAGACAAAACCTTTTATCATCCGCACGAACTGCTTGCGTTCAAGCTTAAACAGCGTTTTCTGCAGAGCAAACAGCGCAATAGTTAAAGGCAAAAGACTAGTGAAACTCTCGGATAATGCTCCAGAAATATGATTTAAGAACGGAAGCAGAACCACTACCGATCCAACCTCAATCGGCTCTAAACTTGCCACCGCATATTCTTTCGTGCCTATGATTATATTCAAAACCATTACAGCCATAATCGCCCCAGCTGAAGCAATAGCGACCAATCCAAAGCTGTCCTCTTCCGATGCAATAGCGTCCTTCCGCAGACTGGAAATACCCACCGCTAAAGCTAAAAGAAATGGAACTGCCAGAATACCAGTGGTAGCACCTGAAGAATCAAATGCAATAGATAAAAACTCCGGCTGAGTAAAGAAGGCCAGGATGAAAATAATAACATAGCATCCAAACAGAAAAACCTTTAAAGATACATTTAAAAAAACTCTTAAAAAACCAAGGGAAACTAAGACAGCCAGACCAATGGAAACCACCAATAACAGCAGATATGAAGGTATAGCTCCCATGGTTACAAAATCCACCTGCTGAGCCAATACCATCAATGCCGGTTCAGCAATGGAAATAAAAAAGCCCAGCAAAAATCCGCATCCTAGAACAAGCAGTAAATTATTAGTCTTTACCAATGAGGACCCGGTTAAACTGCCCATCGGCGTAATTCCAATTTCCACCCCAAAGAGAAAGAGAGTCAACCCGATAATCACCAAGATAGATCCGATCAAGAAGCGCAGAACCAAGGGAAGTCCCAGCGGTACCAGGGTGAAATTCAACACCAAAACAATAAGTGCAATCGGAATTACTGCCCGGATATTGTCCTTAAAAAGTATACTGAGTACGTTCAAACAACCACCCTGCTTTCTGTGTCCAAAGTTTGTTAGGCATAGCAGATAATAAAAAAGGTGCCCGCAGCGTAAATAAGACGCTGGGAGCACCCCGAAAGATACTCGAACGCCATTAATTGCAACAGGAAAGAAGTCCGCCACAGCCCAAGACTTCACATCCCTTAAACAAATGTCAACGAGCGCTTTATCGCTTCAAAGGTTAAAGTACTGGCGTTGTAACCTAATCTTTACTTATATTTCATTTTATCTAACCGCAGTTCCTGCTTTTTTCAACAATTTCTTAGCGTTTCATTACAACTAACCTTTACGAAACATATACGTTCTCATTATGCCAATTAATGAACTCCTTCGACGGAAACTCTAGTTCACTTCTGGGCAAGACCAATAAGGGCTTACCATGCATTCTATAATATTCCCGTCCATTGCCGTAGTCTTCCTTAATCCGCTTACTGACTACAATTTTGTAATCTTCTGTTATAGTCATATAACCGCGATCAAACAATGTATGCAAATCCTGCCTTAACAACAGGCCATTACTAACTGCATGAGGACCACCTTTTGAATAAGGTTTTATGTGCGACGCATCTAGCACGGGAAGTGTTTTTTCACCGGTAATTGCACATTTACGGCTGTAAGCCTCTGTAACTAGGACTCGAAATGCGCCCTGCCCTAACCGCGGCTGAACTAACTGCTCTCGCCCGTATCTTTCTTTTGCAGCAGAATCTGTTACAAATGATTTTGCTACAATATTGTAGTGTTCTAGCCGTGCTTCAACCTCAGCCCATAACCTCGCGCCTTCTGACATGTCCGTGCTGTATGTCTTGCCATGCACAATATTGCGATTCCAATCTTTCGGAACAGGAATCCACTCAGTTTCTCTAAAGAAAAACGGATTTGTCAAAATTATGCAGCCAATAACAGGATCTCCCTCTGCCGAGCTGCCTTTTTTCTCCCGGTATTTCATAATAGACGATCGAAAAGTCAAATAATCTGGAGCACCATTTTTATTCTTAAAACTATCCCAAGCTAGTGACAAAGGCAGTAACGAATAGCGAACAAAGAAACCGCCACCAACAATGAAGTTATATGGACTGTGCAGTTTGAACAGAAACGGAGAGTACGCAGGAATAGCCCTAAAAGAAGTCTGACCACCAGGACGCCAGAAATTCACTTCATCAGGCTGAAGTTGAGCCAAATACTCAAACCACTGATTATCTGTAACACCTACGTAGAACTTCATATGAATCACCCATTCATTTAAGTCCTAAGTTCAATTATTACAAATAATTCTCTAACACTCCCCAACTTGGATCTAACTGATATAGCTTATCTATTCAAGCGAAAAATACACTTTCCTTAAAGGATGTCCAGTGACACGACTCCATATGGTGAGCAAAATTCCAGCGATGAAACTCAATAAATCTTGGTTCCTTGGTAAGCGCAAATAAGGCGGAGCAATGTTTTAACTAAATATCACTTGCCTTCACCATTTTGTTTCTCCCGCTTTCCTTTGCTTTGTACAAGGCTTGATCAGCTAACGCGAAAAGTTCCTTGGGAGAAGAGGTCTCATTAGGGATTAGAGATGCCACGCCTAAACTAGCTGACAGCTCTAGCTGCCATTCAGCATTGGTGAAGGTTAAGTTCCCTATCTCTGCCCGGATGGTTTCAGCAAACTCAGCAGCTTCTTCTTCAGCAGCATTCTGCAGAACACATACAAACTCATCGCCGCCAAGCCGTGCCACCTCAACATCTGAACTTCCGGCGGCATTTTGTAAAAGCAGAGCAATTTCTTCTAAAAATTGGTCTCCTGTCAAGTGGCCGAGCTTATCATTTACAGTCTTAAAATTGTCGACGTCAATAATAATAAAGGACAAAGGCTGTTGTAGTCTCTGACAAATATCCCATGCCTTCTCATATACAGCATTAAAACCGCGCCGATTAAGGATCTGAGTCAGCTGATCCAGCTTTGACTGCTTCTCTAAGGCTGCATTAGCCGTCTGCAGCCGTCTGTTCGCTACTGCCAGTTCTTGGGTTCTATCAGCAACCTTCACTTCAAGAGCTTGGTTCAATCTCTTTAGTTTCACCACAAAAAATGTAGAAATGGATGAAACTACCAGAAGTATGATCATCCCTGTCGCTGCAGCCGCCCTAGTAATCTGTTCTTCCGTTAAATAGATAACATTCTTGCCGCCCCAATCCTGTAATATCCTGTCAAATGTACCGTCGTTTTTGATTTCCTGCAGCCCA
Organism: Bacillota bacterium; assembly: GCA_012837335.1. NCBI lineage: Bacteria > Bacillati > Bacillota > Bacillota bacterium. The sequence goes on along the minus strand of DURM01000043.1, from coordinate 1,530 downwards.
TGATTAATCAGCTTCAGGAGCTCATCATTACCCCTTTTTACAGCTATATGCGAATGGTTTACAGCAAAGGGCGCCCTAGCAATTACCAGTCCAGAGCTTCTAGTTTGCGCCAAAGCATACTCGCCAATCCAGCGGTCCACAATCACAGCGTCTAAGTCTCCTGATATTAGAAACTCTAAGCCCTGCGCAGCGCTGAGGATAGCGACCCGATCAATCTGATCATCGCCGCCAAGCACGTCGTAAGCATAGCCTCCGATCTCCACGCCTACTCTTTTGCCCTCCAGATCTAACTCTCCCTTAATGTCGGTCTCATCCTGTGGCCTAATGATGACAAATTCCGAAGAAAGCAGTGGTTCGGAAAACGAATAGATTTCTTCTCTATCTGGAGTTCGATTGATCTGAAGGAGAGCATGAGCTTGTCCATCCAGTACCAAATGCTGCGCTTCCTGCCAATCCATAGCTCTAACCTCAATGCGGCGGCCGAGTTTTTCACCCAAAGCTTTCGCAATGTCAACGACAACACCTTTGGCAACTCCATTTTGTTCATAAGCTATAGGTGTAAGTCTTTCGTTGACGAGAAAAATAATAGGCTCCTGCTCTTGGGCAAAAGTCCCAACAGAACCACTGGACAATAACAAAATCAGCATGCCAAACATGAGACAGCTTAACAAGGCATGCTGCGCACCTCTCTTCCCGCCCAAGGCAAAGCCCCCCAATTCTTTTCTTTCAGCTAACACTTCTGGGAATAATTGCACAGTTACAGCATTTAGTTCAAATTTTACTTGATTTAGCCAGAAATTTCAACTAAATATCACAATATCCGAGTACTGAAAAATCCTCTGCCGCAATCGGCAGAGGACAGCTCACTAGTTGTTTCTTGGACAGCTCCGGTCACATTTCATAAAATACATCATCCGGAGTATTCTCGATGTGGTCATTTAAGGTGTCAGGCTGTGGCAGCGGAGCGCCAATGTTATCTGTAACAGAAGCAGAGGCATGCACCCACACTGCGCCGCCGATTGGCAGCGTAATTGGATTCAAACACATTGCCTGTAAGCCGAATATTTGGTGGTCTGAAGAGTTCACTATATCCACAGTACAATCCGCCGCCATCTTTGTCACTCTCATTTCCGGCTATGATGTTACTAACTACTGCATAGTCTCCTGAGACTAGATGCAATCCACTCCCGCCATCACCTCGGCTCAAATTAACGCGGATATTATTGCTGGCAATGACTGCTGAACCTCCGTAAGCATATATACCTCCACCACCGTTGGTAAAATCCTTATCCGCTTTTTCGCTCAGCGCTTGATTGACTTCAATACGATTATTCATTAAAGAGATCCAGCCGCCAAGGCACAATCCTCCGCCTTCGGAAGCGGAGATATTCTCAGATATATCATTGTCTGCAGCATGATATTCTCCATCAAACAAAAACATGCCTCCACCAAACCAGTTTGAGAAATTATTTGTGACGGAATTATCAAGTATGTCAAACGCTCCTTCTTGAACGTATATGCCGCCGCCAT
>DURM01000042.1 GCA_012837335.1 Bacillota bacterium | reverse complement strand
TGAGGACAACCAAATTGTCGACACCTATCTTAAATCAGATCGGGACCCAAGGCGGAATGTTGCTCTAAAAATCTACGGGCAGAACAATATCGTTTGCAACAATACAGTGAGCAGAACCTACGGCCGTCGGTTTAAAGATATCAGCTCCGGTAATATCGATGAGGGCAATGTTTATCAATAAAAAACAGGACTCCTTTCCTAACACCCCATGGCTATTTCCTAATAGAATATAGCGAGGTTTTAGTAAAGGAGGGGTTCTATGCATAGTGGACGCGTTCCCGCCTCCTGTCCTCCGGGATTTCAGGGGCGGTATACCGTACAGCCTGGTGACAGCATGTTCCTGATTGCCCAGCGATTCGGCGTCAGCCTTAATGCGTTGATCGCAGCTAATCCACACATTTCTAATCCCAGCCAGATCTTCCCGGGCGATGTGCTCTGCGTGCCCGGTACTAGTCCGCAGCCGCCTTGTCGCCAACCAAGCAGCTGCCCACCGGGATTCCAAGGGCGCTATACTGTTCAGCCGGGCGACTCAATGTTTACCATTGCCCAGCGTTTTGGTGTCAGCCTTAATGCTTTAATCGCAGCTAACCCGCACATCAGCAATCCGAACCAGATTTTCCCATGCGATGTTCTGTGTGTTCCGGGAGGTCAGCCCTGCCGCGAGCCGGTATCCTGTCCACCAGGGTTCCAGTGCCGCTATACAGTGCAACCGGGCGATTCTATGTTTACCATTGCCCAGCGATTTGGCGTCAGTCTCAATGCATTAATCGCAGCTAATCCGCAGGTCACTAATCCGAACCAGATTTTCCCGTGTGATGTGCTCTGCGTACCCTGCGAAGATGATGATATCAGCACACCCTGCACAGCTCTCTTGAGACAGACCGGTACGATTATCGGGAATGCGGCGGGTAGTGCTCTGATTCGGTTCCTCAACACTGGAGAGCGTTCTATCAGTGTGCTTGGCGTAGGTCTTCCCGAACCATCGGATCTAGGCGAATTCAACAGCTATCAGTGCCGAGTTGCATTTCCTGACGGATCCAGCAATCACTTTATCCTGCTGCCAATTTCGCTCGGGCCGTCTAAGCCTAAGACATGGGCAGGCACACTTACCTTTGGTTCCGGTGATTGGCCGAGAAGTACAATGATCGTGGTGCGGCCGATCCACCGCGATAAGGGTAAGACCGGTGCAGCGGTGCTGACCGGAACACTGGAGAAGTGCTGCCATTAGTCTAAGCAGTACCATCTCCCAATGCTTCGCCATTGGGAGATTTTTTTGTGCAGGAAAACAGGTGCTCAAGCCGAATATTACGACAGCAGCAAAAAATAGGAGGGCATTTGGTTTGGCTACAAAAACCGATGAGCGAAAATTATGGTATAAACAGCCGGCAAGCACATGGGTTGAAGCGCTGCCGATCGGTAACGGACGCTTAGGCGGCATGGTCTTTGGAGGCGTTGAGCTTGAGCGGATTCAGCTCAATGAGGACACGCTCTGGTCCGGTCGACCTCGGGACAAGAATAACTATCAGTCCTATGAGCATCTTGAAGAGGTAAGACGCCTGATCTTTGCCGGAGAATACAAACAAGCGCAGCAGTTGATTGAGAAGAAAATGCAGGGCAGATACACTGAGGCCTATCAGCCCCTCGGCAGTCTCTATCTAGCAAGCAGTGTAGATGAAGAGATTATTGATTATCGCCGCGAGCTTGACTTAAATAGAGCCACTGCTGCGGTTACATATAGTACTTCCTCAGCTGTTTACCGGCGGGAGATCTTCTGTTCCTATCCTGACCAGGTGATGGTGGTGCGGCTGACCAGCAGTAAGGCGGGCAGCATCAATTACCGCCTCTCCCTTGACAGCCCCCACCGGTTTATGGTCAGATCTGATGGGAAAGACCAGTTACTGCTGGATGGCAGATGTCCGGTGTACACGGCGCCTAATTATGCTCGGGAAGTAGAACATCCGATTATTTACGAGGATGATGTCAGCGAGGGGATGCGCTATCGGGTGCAGGTTCGAGTTATCACTGCAGGTGGCTTGGTGACAGCAGAGGGGAATGAGCTGGTTATTGACGGCGCAGATTCTGCGGTAATTCTGCTTACTGCAGCTACAAGTTTTAACGGTTTTGACTGCAATCCCCATTGGGAAGGGAAAAATCCGATTCCTATCTGCGCTGATCTTTTGGAGCGGGCAGCAGTTAAGTCTTATGAAGAACTGCTAGAAGCCCATCTTGCAGATTATCAGTCTCTATTTAACCGGGTGCAGCTGGATTTAGGCGAGCCCCTTTATCCAAACCTGCCGACAGATGAATGGTTGGCTGAGGTAAAAGCGGGCAAGCTGGATCCGGCTTTAGCAGCCTTATACTTTGATTATGGCCGCTATCTTTTGATTGCATCATCACGTCCCGGTACTCAGCCTGCTAACCTCCAAGGAATTTGGAATGATTCGATAAGACCGCCCTGGAGCAGCAATTACACTACCAATATCAATGTGGAGATGAACTACTGGCCGGCAGAAGTCTGCAATCTGGCGGAGTGCCACACGCCCTTGTTTGATCTGATCGACGATTTGGTAATTACCGGAGGCAAAACAGCCCGGATTCATTACAACGCTCGAGGCTGGACCGCCCATCATAATGTAGATTTGTGGCGGCAGACCGCACCCGCAGCGGGGTCTGCCAAGTGGTTTTTTTGGCCTATGGCCGGTGCTTGGCTGTGCCAGCATCTCTGGGAGCACTACCAGTTCAGCGGCGACCAGGAGTTTCTAGCAAAGCGTGCTTATCCGGCAATGAAAGGCGCTGCTCTGTTCTGCTTGGACTGGCTGGTGGCTGATGCTGATGGGAATCTGGTCACCTGTCCATCGACTTCACCCGAGAATGAGTTCGTTACCGGAAGCGGAGAGCGGGCTAGTGTCAGTCTTGGCTCAACCATGGATATGTCCCTGATTTGGGATTTATTCACCAACTGCATCGAGGCGAGCGAAGTTCTGGATATCGACAGCAGTTTCCGGCGGGAGTTAGAAACGGCCAGAGAACAGCTGCTGCCTTTAAAGGTAGGACAGCATGGACAGCTGATGGAATGGCACCAGGACTTTGAAGAAGCGGAACCGGGTCACCGCCATGTTTCCCATCTGTTTGGCCTCTTTCCCGGAAGGCAGATTCTTAAGCATAAGCATCCCCGCTTAAGCGAAGCCTGTGAGGTTACCCTCAAGCGGAGATTAAAACATGGCGGAGGCCACACCGGTTGGAGCTGCGCCTGGTTGATCTGCTTGTTTGCTCGTTTACATGATGCAGAGCAGGCTTATGAATATGTGAGCACACTGCTGAAGCGGTCTACTTATGACAATCTTTTTGATGCTCATCCACCGTTTCAGATTGACGGCAACTTTGGAGGAACAGCAGGTATAGCTGAAATGCTGATCCAAAGCCATGCCGATGAGCTGCACCTGCTGCCGGCGCTGCCCAAAGCTTGGTCTGAGGGATCGGTCAAGGGGTTGAGGACACGAGGAGCTTTTGAAGTTGAGCTGACTTGGGAAAAGGGCAGCCTTGTAAACGCGGTTATCATGGCCAACTTGACCAGGCGCTGCCGCGTTCGTTCGGCAGAGCTGCTTGATGTGTTCTGTGACGGGCAGCCGGTGGAGATTGAGCAGGAGGATCAGCATGTGTTCAGTTTTGCAGCTCGGGCTGGAGCCAGGTATGAGTTAAAAAAGGCACAAAAATAAGTTCCAGCAGTGGAACTTATTTTTCTAGCTTATTTATTGTTTGCGGTAGGTGAGGGGCGAGACCCCGGTAATCTTTTTAAAGACCCGGCCGAAGTGGGTTACACTCTCGTAACCGACCCGCTCGGCGATATCCGAAACGGTGAGATCGGTTCCCCTCAGCATGTACTGGGCGTGCTTAATTCGCAGGTTGTTTAAGTACTGCACAAAAGTAAAGCCGGTGGCATCTTTAAAGGTTTTGGTAAAACAGCTGGTGCTGATATAAAACTTCTCGGTGATTAAGGACAGAGTCAGACGATGCATATAATTGTTGTTGATGAATGCGATAATATCAGAGATCTTGGCCAGTTTAAGATTAGTTGTCTGGGGCACTGCGGTTAACGAATCGTTGATACAGCGCTTGAGATACATTAAAAGTTCAATAAACAGTACCTCAATATACTCCTGGTAGAGTTCTGGTTTATTGTGACATTCGGAAGCGATCTTAACAATTTGGTTCTCAATAAACTTCTGGTTCTCCCTAGGCAGAGTAAACACATGCAGATCGAGATTGAAAATCGAAAAAAGATCGGCGTTGGGAAAGCGCTGATTAATCTCTTCTTCAAAGTGTTTCTCATAATAAAACAGGGCCCGTTCATAACCTTGTGCGTCGCTGTTGCCGATTGTCCGGTGGATTACACCTTTATTGATCAGCACAATATTGCCGGGTTCCACATGGTAGGTGCGGTTGTCGATAAAATAATCTCTTTGTCCTGAAACTAGGTAGTAGATTTCGTAGTAGTCGTGGAAGTGAAAAATCTCCATGTCCCGCTGACGGTCGGTGCGGATATACTCGAAGGCAAATTTGTCGAAGTTATTTACAGAATACGAAGGCATGTTTTCCACCGAAAAATCCTCCTTAGGTCAATCTGGGACGCGCTTAGCGAGGTTTTTGTCGTCGAAATCTGTCCAATTTGTACTCATAGATAGCTTACCATATCTGCCACAGGATGTAAAGTAAAGATCACTATTAATGCAGGGAAGCAGACGCGGTAAAGCGAACTTATATTCTATTAGAGTGGAGGTAAGATTTATGATTGGACAGGTTTTGAATGAATTCCGCACTAGGCCCGAGTTTACGGCCAACATTACGTTTTGGCAGTCTATTCCGGCAAAACCTGCCGTTTATGAGCCGTTTCCGGAAGGCTTAAATCCGAAGATTATCGAGCTGTTGAAGCTAAAAGGAATCAATCAGCTGTACACTCATCAGGCGCAAGCGTTTCGGAGTGTTAATTCCGGCAGGGATATTGTGGTAGTAACACCTACTGCGTCCGGCAAAACCCTGTGCTATAATCTGCCGGTGCTGAATCATATTCTTGATCATCCGGAAAGTAGGGCTTTATACTTATTTCCAACCAAAGCCCTGGCTCAAGACCAGGTGGCAGAGCTGATGAGCTGGGGAGAACAGCTCGGAGAAACCATCAAAACCTATACCTATGATGGCGATACCGCAGCTGATGCCCGCCAGGCAATTCGCTCTGCCGGCAATATTGTCGTTACCAATCCGGATATGCTTCATTCCGGAATTCTGCCCCACCACACCAAGTGGATGCGCTTATTTGAGAATTTGACCTATGTGGTGATCGACGAGCTCCACACCTACCGGGGTGTTTTCGGCAGTCATGTGGCCAATGTGATCCGGAGACTGCAGCGCATCTGCAGCTTCTATGGGTCTAATCCGATCTTTATCTGCGCTTCGGCCACTATTGCCAATCCTGGAGAGCACAGCGAGCGTTTAATCGGACGCAAGGCAGCCGTAATCGATAAAAATGGTGCTCCCAGCGGACCGAAGGAAGTCTTCTTCTACAACCCGCCCGTGATCAACCAGTCCTTGGGAATCCGCCGCAGTTCGCTCCTAGAAACCCGAAGAATTGCTGAAGAGCTGATCAGCAGGAACATTCAAACCATCGTTTTCACCCGCGCTCGGGTGGATCTGGAAGTGCTGTTGACCTATCTGAGGCGTTCGTTTAAGCGCCTCGGGGATTTAACTGAGAAGATTCGGGGCTACCGCGGCGGTTACCTGCCGAAACAGCGGCGGGCAATCGAGCGGGAACTGAGGGAAGGCAGGGTTTTGGGTGTGGTCAGTACCAATGCTCTTGAGCTTGGTGTGGATATCGGCAGTCTCCAGGCAGTGGTGATTAATGGTTATCCGGGAACGATTGCCAGTTTGTGGCAGCAGATCGGACGGGCCGGCCGCACCCATGAGCTGGCAGCAGCAATTTTGGTCGGCAACTCCAGTCCTCTTAACCAGTATATCGTTAATAATCCCGATTTTATTCTGGAGCGGGGAGCGGAGCAGGCGCTGATCGATCCCGACAATATCTACATTCTCCTCAGTCATCTTAAATGCGCCGCCTTTGAACTGCCGTTTAAAGCTGGGGAAAAGTTCGGGGGCAAGGATGTCGAGGAATATTTAGACTTTCTCGTGGAAGAACAAGTGTTAAGATTTGTCGAAAAGCGCTACTACTGGATGAGTGAAGATTATCCAGCAGCGGACATTTCACTGCGCAGCGCTTCGGCGGATAATTTCACCATCATTGACACCACTGATGGTGCCAGTGTGGTGATTGGAGAAGTAGACCGCTTCAGCGCTCCCATGCTGATTCACGAAGGCGCCATTTATATGCACGAAGGACGCCAGTACCACGTTGACCACCTCGACTGGGAGCGGCAGAAGGCTTACACCCGCCAGATCAAAGCTGACTATTATACTGATGCTAACTTAGATGTAAACTTAAAAGTGTTAGAAGTCAGCGACAGCCAAGTGCAGGAACCGGGAAAGGCGCTCCACGCTTGGGGTGAAGTGCTGGTTGCGGCTAAAACCCATTTATATAAAAAGATCCGGTTTTACACCCATGAAAACGTCGGCTGGGGTAACATCTCCCTGCCAGAGCAGGAAATGCACACCACCGCTTTCTGGTTTGCCCAAAAGCTGGACTTGGATCCCAGCGTTCCCACAGAGGTAATCCAAAACGCCTTAAGCGGGGCAGCCAATTTGCTCTTGAATACTGCGCCCTTAGAGCTGATGTGCGAACCGGGGGATTTAGGGGTAGCTGCTCAGGTTAAGTCTCCTTTTACTGAGCTTCCGACTATCTATATCTACGAGAAATACCCCGGCGGGGTCGGCTACGCTAAGCAGATGTTTGATAACTGCCGCCGGATTTTAGAGCGGGCTTACCAGCTGTTAATCAGCTGCGGCTGTGAAGAAGGCTGTCCATCATGCGTAGGAGCGCAGGTAGAAATGGGTTATGCCGCTAAGAATTACTGCCGCCAGTTTTTGGAGGAGGCACTCAAGCATGAAGCTTACCGACAAGCTTAGAAGATTTGCAGCTCAGCCCAAACCGGCTGAAAAACAGCAAGAACCAGGACAGCTCGATTTTCTCCAGGGACGAGCTGTGGCTAATCCCTTCGGCAGCTATTATCTAATTGAGCGGCGCTTTTCCCTGGACTATCTTCACGGCAGCCAGGAACTGTCCGGCGCTGCGGCAGCGAATTCTGCTGATTTGGCTTTGATCGCTAAAGATGAGGCGGTAGGTAGTTTGGAGATTAACCGCACCCTCTTTTTCGATACTGAAACTACGGGCTTAGCCGGAGGAGCCGGGACTTATGCTTTCTTAGTGGGAGTTGGCTTTTTCCAAGCAGATCAGTTTGTGGTGCGCCAGTACCTGATGCGGGATTACCATGAAGAGACAGCGATGCTCTATGATGTCTACCGGCTGGTGCAGGAGTTTGATGCCTTAGTCTCTTACAACGGCAAAAGCTTTGATTGGCCGCTGCTAAAAGATCGGTTTACGCTATCACGCTTTGAACCGCTCCGCAAGCATTTCATCCATTTTGATCTGCTGTACTCAGCCCGCAGATTGTGGCGGGAGGTTCTGCCTGACTGCAGCCTGCACACAGTGGAGGCGCAGGTTTTGGATGTTGCGCGGGAAAAGGATATTCCCGGAGCGGAAGTGCCCCAGCGCTACTTTGATTATATCCGCACTAAGAAGGGTGAGCTGTTAGAGGAAGTAATTGCCCATAACCGCGATGATATCCTCTCTTTAGCGGCGCTGATGGGCCATATCAATCATTTGGTCGGTAAAGACGCGGATGAATTAGACTCAGGCGCTGTCTGCTGGGCTTTGGCTAAACTCCACCTGCAGAATAAAGAGTGGGATAAAGCGGCTCAGTTTCTGCAGCAGGCAGTCGATCTGGCTGACAGCCGAGCGGATCGCTTAGCAGCATTAAGTAAACTGGCGTTAGTCTATCGCCGCCAGCGCCGGTGGGAAGCAGCGGAGCAGATCTGGCTGTTCTTAGCGGAAAAACACAGCGATATCCAGTCCTGTGAAGAGCTGGCTAAGTATTATGAGCACGTCTTAAAAGATTTTTCCAAAGCTCATCAGGCAGCCACTCGTGGACTAGCCCTGAGCCTCAACCAGGACCGGAGGCGCATTCCCGCCTTCGAGTACCGCTTAGCTCGGTTAGAAAGAAAGTTAAATAAAACTAAACAGCAGTTTTTGATCAGCTGATAGGAAAGGATGACGATTATGGCAGCAAAACTCCAGCAGGCAACCCTTGGCGGAGGCTGTTTTTGGTGCATTGAAGCTGTTTTTGCAGATTTGAAGGGAGTAGTAGAAGTTTTGCCTGGCTATGCCGGAGGCAATGTGGCCAACCCCAGCTATGAGCTGGTCTGCACCGGAACTACCAACCACGCTGAAGTAGTGCAGATCACTTTTGACCCGGAAGTTATTACTTATGAAGAGCTTCTGGAAGTGTTCTTTAAGGTGCATGATCCGACCACCCTTAACCGCCAGGGTGAAGATGTGGGCACTCAGTACCGCTCGGTGGTTTTTTACCACAATGATGAGCAGAAAACTGCGGTTGAAGCAGCGATTGCCGAGAATCAGAAGCTGTGGGATGACCCGATTGTAAGTGAAGTTGCTCCCTACACAGTGTTTTACCCCGCGGAAGACTATCACCGGGAGTATTTCAAACACAATCCAAACCAGACTTACTGCCGGTTGGTGATCAATCCTAAAGTGGCGAAATTCAGAGCTGAATTTAAGAACAAACTCAAATAAAAAAGAGCTGCCAAATTAGGCAGCTCGTTTAGATTTTATGAACAAATAATCCACTTAAGAGCTTTGGCTCAAACCAGGTAGACTTGGGCGGCATAACCAGTCCCGCATCAGCTACCGCGATTACTTCCTCTACCGCTGTGGGGTAGAGGGAGAAGGCGACCTGCATATCGGTGTGGACTCGGCGCTCTAACTCCTTCAAGCCCCGGATTCCTCCGATAAAGTCAATTCGCTCATCAGTGCGGGGATCAACAATGCCCAGCACCGGTTCAAGCAGATTATTCTGCAGCAGGGCCGCGTCGAGCCTGTTGACCGGATCATCTACTGGAATCAGTTCTGGTTTAATGGTGAGTTTATACCAGGTGCTTCCCAGATACATGCCAAAAGTATGGGGCGTTTCCGGCTGGTAAGGTTGGGAAGGTGCTGTAACTACTTCAAACCGCTCCTGAATCCTGGCTAGAAACTCCTGTTCCGGCAGACTGTTGAGATCGCGGACAACCCGGTTGTAGGACATGATTTTTAATTCGGATGCCGGGAATACTACTGACAGAAAATAGTTAAATTCCTCGTCCCCGCTGTAATCTGGGTTTTCTTCCCGCTTCATTAAAGCAGTTCTCATGGCTGCCGCGCTGCGGTGGTGGCCGTCAGCGATATACAAATAAGGAACTTCCTCAGCAAAGAGAGTTCTAATCTTGGTAACCACATCGGCTTGATCAACAACCCACACAATCTGCTCTACTTGATGAGCTGTAAACCGGTAGACCGGCTCATGGGTTTCGGTCCAGCTGCTGATCAGCGCTGCGATTTCCTCGTGGTCAGGATAAGTTTGGAGGATGGGACCAGTGTGGGCATTAAGAGCCTGCACATGGTTGGCCCGGTCGATTTCTTTCTCCGGGCGGGTATGCTCGTGCTTTTTAATCACACCGTTGAGATAATCATCCACAGACGTGCAGCAGACTAAGCCGGTTTGGGCTCGTCCATCCATGATCTGGCGGTAAATGTAGAGACAATCATGTTGGTCCATTATATATTGATTATCGGCAATCATCTGCTGCAGAATGCGGTTTGCTTCTGCGTAAACCTGAGGTTGATAAGGATCAACCGGATCGGGAAAATTGATCTCAGGTCGATCAATCCGCAGAAATGAATAAGGATTGCCCGCAGCCATCTTTTTCGCTTCAGCTGTATTCATGACATCATAAGGCAGCTCAGCGATGAGATGGGCGTAATCTGGATGTGGCCTGACTGCTCGAAATGGTTTAACAACTGCCATAATATTCCTCCTCTCTCCAGTTGCTTTATTATAACACAGGTTAATAATAAGTGAAAGCAGCAGGAAAAAAACGGATTAAAGGGAAGCATTAATATGCAACACTATTGAATGAAAGGAGTCGGAGGAAAGTGACCGATAAACAGAAACAAATTGAACAAAGCTATTTACACGCGAAAGAGCTCTATGCTAAATGGGGTGTAGATACAGACCAAGTATTAGAAGAGTTAGCCAATATCCGCGTATCCATCAACTGCTGGCAGGGTGATGATGTCCGCGGCTTTGAGGGCGCAGATCAATTAACCGGTGGTATTCAAGTAACCGGCAACTACCCGGGTGTTGCCCAAACTCCGGAGCAGCTGCGCCAGGACTTAGAAAAAGCCCTGTCTTTAATTCCCGGTAAGCATAAGGTTAATGTCCACGCCATGTATTCAGAAACAGGCGGGGAACAGGTAGACCGGGATCAGCTGAAGCCCGAGCATTTTAAAAACTGGGTTGAATGGGCGAAAAAGCTCGGCATCGGCCTCGACTTTAATCCCACTTATTTTTCCCATCCGTTAAGCGATGATGGATTTACCTTAAGCCATCCCGATCCGAAAGTGCGCAAGTTCTGGATTGACCATGGCATAGCCTGCCGCAAAATTGGTGAGTATTTCGGTAAAGAGCTGGGTGTTCCCTGTGTCACCAACATCTGGGTACCCGATGGCTATAAAGACATGCCGGCAGATCGGTTTGCGCCTCGGCAGCGCTTGATGGAATCTCTCGATGAGATTTTAGCGGAAGACATTTCCAAAGAATACAACATTGACGCAGTTGAGAGTAAACTCTTCGGCATCGGCTCTGAGAGCTATACTGTCGGTTCCAACGAATTCTACTTAGCCTATGCGGTTAAGAACAACGTGACTCTGTGTCTCGATGCTGGGCATTTCCACCCGACCGAAGTAATCTCTGATAAGATTTCGGCTGCCTTAACCTTTGTCGATTCACTGCTGCTGCACGTAAGCCGTCCGGTAAGATGGGACAGCGACCACGTTGTAACTCTTGATGATGAAACCCAACGGATTATGGAAGAAATCGTCAGAGGCGGCGTTCAAGACCGCGTCTACATTGCCCTTGACTTTTTTGATGGCAGCATCAACCGGATTGCAGCCTGGGCAATTGGTACCCGCAATACTTACAAAGCGCTCTTAAAAGCGATGCTTGAGCCGTCAGATAAAATCAAGCAGTTTGAGGCTGAAGGCGATCTGACTTCCCGCCTGGCGATCATGGAAGAAATGAAATCCTACCCCTGGACAGCTGTCTGGGATTACTTCTGCCTGCAGCAGAATGTACCGGTTAGAGAAGAGTGGCTCGACGAAGTTAAGAAATACGAGCAGGAAGTACTGCTGAAAAGGGGATAAGAAGGAAGGGTTAAAATGAGAGTATGCATTATTGGCGGCAGCGGTCATGCCAGCTTTGTTTTCCGCGCCATGAGCGCGGATCCTACCATTGAAGTGGTGGGTATTGCCCCCGGTTCAGAGGGGGAAAACACCGCTAAGTTTATGAAAGAAGCGGAAAAGCGCGGCCAAAGCCCCAAATACTATGATGACTACCGGGTTATGCTCGATGAGCTTAAGCCGGATATTGCCGCGGTTAACTGCCATTTTGGCGATCACGCTAAAGTTAACTTTGAAGTATTAAGCCGCAAGATTCATCTCTTTGGTGAAAAGCCCCTGGCTACTACTATGGAAGAGCTAGCGGTCTTGGAAAAGGAATACGAGCGAGCCGGAGTAGAAGTCGCAGCCATGCTGGGACTGCGCTACGATCCAGCGTTTTACACTGCCTGGCACGCGGTGCAGGATGGTAAGATCGGTGAAGTTAGACTCCTAACCGCCCAGAAGTCCTACCGTTTAGGCAGCCGCCCTAACTTTTTCAAAAACCGCGTCAGCTACGGCGGCACCATCCCTTGGGTTGGCAGCCACGCGATTGATTGGGTCTATTGGTTCGCCGGGGAGGACTTCATTTCGGTAATGGCCCATCATTCCGCCATGCACAACCGCGGCTTAGGCACCATGGAAATGACCGGTCTGTGCCACTTTGAATTTACCAATGAAGTGTTTGGGTCAGTGAATATTGATTATCTCCGACCAAGCACAGCTGAATCTCACGGCGATGACCGCGTCCGCGCAGCGGGCACCAAAGGAGTTATTGAGGTTCGCGGCGGCAGAGTTTACTTAATCAGCGCGGACCAGCCTGGGACCCAGGAACTGCCCCTGATGCAGCCTCCCGCTTTCTTTGCTGAGTTCGTGAAGCAGGTGCGGGGCGAAGGCCAATGCCTGGTCAGCGCGAAAGATTCGTTCCGGGTTACTGAAGCCTGCTTAAGGGCGCGAGAATCAGCTGATACCGGAAAAATGGTTTATTTCTAACCGGAGAACATAATAAGAAACAGCGCTATCCTTGTGGATAACGCTGTTTTTGATTCTTCGGCTTAATTCCGGAGTTCCTGCGGCTTATCACCGAGGGTTACCGGAAGCAGCAGGCTGTCGCCATTGCGGATGAGGTAGAGCATAATTGTGTCGCCGACTTTACATTCTGCAATTACCTCGGCTAGATCATCCTGCTCCACAATCTCGCGCTGGTTGATGCGGAGGATTACGTCTCCGGGTTGAATTCCCGCTTCGGCAGCCGGAGAGCCGGCCACTACTCTGCTGATAAATACTCCTCGCGCATCAGGGAGACTGAAATAATCGCGGATATCATCGGTAACGCTGCCGTAGTAAATGCCAAGCCAGGGCTCAGGCGGCAGGGCTACCCCCCCGGTTTCAATCAGCTCCTCAAGCACTTCTTTGGCAACATTGATGGGAATAGCAAAACCAATTCCTTGGGCTTCTGCGTGAACTGCTGTGTTAATGCCAATTACTTCACCTTTAATGTTAAGCAGGGGTCCGCCGGAGTTACCGCTGTTAATGGCGGCATCGATCTGCATCAAGTTTTTATAGGTTTGGGTTGTGCGGTCAGAACCGATAATCTCGATTTCCCGTCCTTTAGCGCTCAGCACACCTACAGTTACGGTATGGTCAAACTGTCTGCCGTAGGGGTTGCCGATGGCGATCACCCATTCACCTTGGCGCGCTTTGTCAGAATCTCCTAGGGGTACGGTTGGGAATGGTCCTTCGCCTTCAATTTGGAGGACTGCTAAGTCCAAGCGGGCATCCGAACCTAAAACCGTGGCCGGGAAGTCACCGCTGATGGTTGGGGATGTAATGGTTACTGTAATCTTTTGACCCTGTCCTGCGTCGCCAACAACATGCTGATTGGTGAGCACAATGCCTTTTTCATCGATAATAAACCCGCTGCCCTGGGTGATCCTCTCCCGTGCAGACGGTGATGGCTGCAATCCCCAAAAGTCAAAACCAAAAAAGAAACTAAATGGATCATAACGCCAATACCTTGGGGTTTCCTCTTGTGCAGGCCAGGTTACCTGAATGTAGACTGTAGCCGGATTCGCTGCTTCCGCAATGTCAGCAATTTGATAGGGGTTGCCGAGCGAGTTAAACAGCAGCTCCGCCTTTGAACTCGAATCAGCTGGTGTCGAAACAGCGGTTTGCGGCTGCTGCTCCTCCTGAGCAAAAATTTGCATGTTTGGAATCTGGCTAACTGCAAACAACCCAACAACCAACAGCAGTGTCACGACTAAAGTTAAACTCAAACGTTTGCGCTGCATACAACTCCTCCTCTTTCTTTTCAGGTTATTTAAAATTAGCCTCTATTAATTATATACGCACATTTTTTTGCCAATCAAGGGGTATAAAAATCCAATTTTCCAGAAAAAAACAGGGCGCCGGCTGAGAAATCTCAACCGGCGCGGGGAGGTTAGTTATGTTTAAAACTCAATATTGGTAATCCGAGTGACTTCGCTGATTGCTTCTAACTCAGC
Source organism: Bacillota bacterium (assembly GCA_012837335.1). Classification (NCBI taxonomy): domain Bacteria; kingdom Bacillati; phylum Bacillota; species Bacillota bacterium. Next base: position 30,972 of record DURM01000042.1, on the reverse strand, counting down.
GTGAACTTCAGGGGTAATTGGCTTGTCGATGTTGATTATCATCAGTGCCGCGCCACCCTGCTGTTTGCGGCCTACCTGCATGCCCCCGATATTAATCGCATTGCTGCCGAGGACCTGTCCCACTCGTCCCACAACACCCGGAGTATCGACGTGGTCGACCAGCAGCACGCTGCCAAAAGGAGCGAGGTCGATGTCAAAACCGTCAATGGAAACGATCCGCGGTCCATATTCTCTGATGCAGGTGCCTTCTAAAGTAAAGGATCCCTTGTCAGTGATGGCGACTGCTTTAATCAGGTTGGTGTAGACCGAACCATTATCTAAGTATTTCTCTCCATAGCTGATGCCGTACTCCTTTGCGATAATTGGAGCATTGACATCGTTGACAATAAAATCAACGCGGGGCTGCAGGAAACCGGCTAACAGGCCCCTGGTTACTAAAGTAGTCTCTAAAGCGGTAATCGGTCCGCTGTAGTGCACTTCCAGCGATTTGACCGAGCCTTCGGCAAGCTTCGATACAATTAAACCCATGATCTTGGTCAGCTCATAGTAATGGCTGACCTTGGCTAAAACCTCGCTGGAAACAGCCGGCAGATTAACACCATTGCGGACCGGTTTGCCTTCAGCAAAGTTCAGCACTTCTTCACTCACGATGGTCGCCACATTCAGCTGCGCTTCCTTGGTCGAAGCGGCAATGTGGGGAGTGGCAATTACATTGTCCATTTTAAGCAGGTCCAAATTCTGCGGCGGCTCAGTTTCAAAAACATCAAGAGCAGCGCCGCCAACATGCCCAATTTCGAGATAATGTTTGAGCGCCGCTTCGTCAACAATACCGCCGCGAGCGCAGTTGATGATTAAAACTCCCTGTTTGGTAATCTTAAGCGACTCCATGTTGATCAGACCCTTGGTTTCCTGGGTGAGAGGAGTATGTATCGTAATGATATCTGATTTAGCCAGCAGCTCATTTAAGCTGACTTGATTGACCCGCAGTTTTTCTGCGCGATCCTTGGTTAAGAACGGGTCATAGGCGAGAACAGTCATATCAAAGGCCTTGGCTCGCTTGGCAACTTCCGAACCGATTCTGCCAAAACCGATAATTCCGAGCGATTTGCCTTTTAACTCCCTGCCCTGGAACGCCGAGCGGTTCCACTCACCGTTTTTCACCGAATTGTTAGCCGGGCAGATTTTCCGCGCTAAGGCCATCATCATGGCAAAAGCGTGCTCAGCGGTGGAAATGGTGTTGCCAGAAGGAGCGTTGACTACAATAATTCCCCGCTTAGTGGCAGCCTCAACATCGATGTTGTCCACCCCGACACCGGCTCTGGCAATGATTTTCAGCTTCGGCATTTTCGCCATCAGTTCATCAGTAACTTTAGTGGCGCTGCGCACCAATAGGGCGTGATATGCATCCAAGTCATCCGTATCTTTGACATCCTGCAGCACATATTCAATCTCACTGCTGTTTAAAAACGGTGCCAGGCCCTCCTCGCTGATCTTGTCTGAAACTAACACCCGAAACATTCCCTATCCCCTCTCGTGGCTTTATTTAATTATTGTACTATTATAACACGAAAAAAGTAATCATGAAAAAGTAAATCTGATTATGAAAGCGTTAATATGGTGAAAAAATTGTCATTTTGTATTTTTAATTCCATCATTCTGTGGTACTATAGTACTCAAATCAGTTCTTCGGGAGGGAGAAACCGATGAAACGAGCTTATAATTTTAACGCCGGACCATCAGCGCTGCCTTGGCCAGTGCTGGAACAGGTTCAAGCAGAACTGCTGGATTTCGCCGGCACAGGCATGTCAATTATGGAGATCAGCCATCGAAGTAAAGATTATGATGCTGTACATAACCACGCTAAAGCAATGCTTTATAAACTATTAGCTATACCAGAAGACTACGAGATTCTCTTCCTTCAAGGTGGGGCCAGTCTCCAGTTTGCAATGGTGCCCATGAACCTTTTAGCCCAGGGTCAAACCGCAAACTATATTTTAACTGGAACCTGGTCGGAAAAAGCCCTTAAAGAAGCAGAGAAGCTGGGCGGCACCTTTGTGGGCGGAAGCAGCGAAGACCGCAATTACAAATACATTCCCGCCCTAGACAGTCTGCAGATCAGCCGGGATCACGCTTATGTCCATATCACTTCCAACAACACGATTTACGGCACCCAGTGGCATGAGTTTCCCGACACCGAAGGCGTGCCGCTGATTGCCGATATGTCCAGCGATATTTTGTCGCGGCCCTTTGATGTGAGTAAATTCGGTTTGATCTATGCTGGTGCCCAGAAAAATTTAGGTCCTGCCGGAGTAACGGTCGTGATCATCCGCCGGGATCTCCTGACTAATGTGCCCGAACAGCTGCCCACCATGTTAAAGTATAAAACTCATATTGACTCTAATTCGCTTTACAACACACCGCCCACCACCTCGATCTATGTATTGAGCAAAGTGCTGGATTGGGTAGACAGCAGGGGAGGGCTGGAAGCAATCGCTGAGCACAACCGGGCCAAAGCTGAGCTGCTCTATGATGCCATTGACACCAGTGACGGCTTTTACCAGGGACACGCCGATCCGGAAGCCCGCTCATTGATGAACGTTACCTTTACCCTCGCGGATAAAGATCTGGAAGCTAAGTTTCTTGCGGAAGCCAAGGCGGCCGGGTTTGTAGGCATTAACGGCCACCGCTCAGTAGGAGGCTGCCGCGCTTCAATTTACAACGCGGTGCCTATTGAGGCCGTTGAAGCTCTGCGCGACTTTATGCTTGACTTTAGAGCCAAGAATTAATTTGGGGATTAGGAGATGTCGGTTTCGGCATCTCTTTTTTTGTGTCCTGGCAGGGACTGGGCAGATAGTAGAGAATGATTGTGAATGGAAGAAGCTAAAATTTGGATAAGCTAGCAGTGAAGAGGAGGCTTAGGAAAATTGAAGCGAGTAGATTGGGAAAACCCCCGAATATTTGAGAGGAACCGGATGCCGGGACATGTACCTCTCTTTCCCTACGCCGATTTTGCCAGAGCTCAGACCAGGGATAAGATTTCACCTTGGTACAAGCTGATTAACGGCACCTGGGACTTTTTGTTAGTTGATGCCCCTGAGCGGGCACCGGAAGGATTCTACCTTCCTGATTTTGACACCGCAAACTGGCATACGATCAGAGTTCCGGGCAACTGGCAGCTTCAGGGCTTTGATCGACCGATATACACTAACGCGCAGTTTCCTTTCGAGCCGAATTACCCGCGGGTGCCGCAGGAGAATCCCACCGGATTGTACCGCCGCACCTTTACAGTCGATCCGGAGTGGATTGGACGCCGAATCTTCATCGGCTTCGGCGGCGTTGATTCTGCTTTTTACCTGTGGATCAATGGAAAACCAGTTGGCTACAGCCAGGACAGCCGCCTGCCGGCAGAGTTTGACGTAACTGAGTATGTCCAGCCCGGAGAAAACACCGCGGCATTAATGGTGCTCCGCTGGAGCGACGGCACTTATCTTGAGGATCAGGATATGTGGTGGTTGAGCGGCATTCACCGCGATGTTTATTTGTACACCACCCCGAATGTTTATATTCAGGACTATTTTATTAAAACACTTTTTGATGCTGAATACCGCGATGCGGTGCTGGATGTGGAAGTAAAGATTACTAATGCCGGCGCAGCTTCTGCTGAAGGCTGCAGCCTCGTCGGTTATTTATACGATCCTGAGGGACAGCAGGTGGAGCTGGAAAACTTCCACGCGGTCGATCTTAAGGTCAAGGCAGGGCAGAACCGGATTGCCGCCTTTAAAGCAGATGTCGCAAGTCCTTTGAAGTGGTCTGCTGAGACTCCCCAGCTGTATACTTTAGTGCTGGTGCTCCATGACCACAACGGCATGCCACTCCACATTGAAAGCAGCCGGGTGGGCTTCCGCCAGATTGATGTTAAAGACGGCAGGATATTAGTTAACGGCAATCCTGTCATTTTCCGCGGTGTCAACCGCCATGATCACCATGACGAGTTCGGCAAGTATGTGCCTTATGAAGATATGGTGGCGGAGATCAAGCTTATGAAGCGGTTTAACTTTAACGCGGTCCGCACTGCCCATTACCCGAATGATCCTAAATGGTATGAACTCTGCGATGAATACGGCATCTATTTAATCGATGAGGCGAACATCGAGACCCACGGCATTGCCCAGGTTGGGCCAGGCCCGGCCGATGATCCGGCCAACAGTCCGGAGTGGCTGGGAGCATTTTTGGATCGCGTCAGCCGGATGGTGCTCCGAGACAAAAACCATCCTTCGGTACTGATCTGGTCGTTAGGAAACGAAGCGGGATTTGGCCCAAATCATGAGGCCTGCGCCGGCTGGATTCACGGTTATGACCCGACACGCTTGGTTCACTACGAAGGCGCGCTCCGACGCCGCAAAAATGGGAAAGTCGCTTCCTGCCTCGATATGATCAGTACCATGTATCCATCCCTGGAATTTCTCGAGCAGTTAGCCACTGAGCCTGGCGAAGACCGTCCGGTAGTGATGTGTGAATTCGCCCATTCCATGGGCAACAGCACCGGCAATTTGGTGGAATACTGGGAGCTGGTGCACAAGTACCCACGCTTGGTGGGCGGCTTTATTTGGGACTGGATTGATCAAGGCTTAAAGCGGTATACCGAAGACGGTGAGGCATGGTGGGCTTATGGCGGTGACTTTGGCGATGAGCCGAATGATGGTCCGTTCTGCATTAACGGCTTAATCTGGCCAGATCGGACACCCCATCCTGCCATGTGGGAATGCCGCAAGGTCTTTCAGCCGATCAAGATTGAGCTGATTGATCAAGAGCAGGGAATAATTGAAGTTACTAATCTCCATGAGGCCGTGGATTTAAGCGGCTATGATCTATTCTGGGAATTAAAGGCGGACGGAGGGCAAGTGCTCCAGTCAGGCCAGCTTAAAACGCTGTATACCAAACCGGGGCAGACAGAGCGGGTCAATCTGCCCATGACGAAACCGCTGCTAAAGCCGGGAACGGAGTACTTCCTCTATATTAGTTTCTGCCTCAAGCACGATGCCAAGTGGGCGGATAAAGGCCACGAGGTGGCGTGGGAGCAGTTTGAGCTGAAGTACAATGTGCCTGCGCCTGCGGTGCTCGATCCTGCTGATTTACCGGAACTAAAAGTAGAGGAAAATGAGTTTCAGTTCGAGATCACCGGCAGCAGTTTCAAAGTAGTCTTTGACCGCAAGCGGGGACAGATCAGCTCCTATGTCTTTAACGGTCATGAGCTGTTTAACGCCGGTCCCCATGTCAATATTTGGCGGGCTCCCACGGATAACGATGCGCCAAAATTGGCACGCCAGTGGTATGAGGCGGGTTACGACAGACTTAAGCTTTCTGAGGTTAACTGCGAACTGACACTGGTTGAGCCTACCGCAGTCCAGATAGAGGTAACCGCCTGCGCTGATTCTACCAGCGGTCCGGCCCGGTTCGCCTATTACTATCAGTATCGGATTTACGGCAGTGGCGATATCGTGCTCACCACTACTGTGCAGCCGGATCTCAATCTGCCTACCCTGCCGCGGATCGGCCTGCAGATGAACCTGCCCAGCGAGTATCAGGTGATGACCTGGTTTGGGCGGGGTCCGCAGGAAAACTACTGGGACCGCAAAGCGGGGTATCCGGTGGGGATTTATCAGGGTCTGGTCCAGGATCAGTACGTTCCCTATATCCATCCCCAGGAAAACGGCAATAAAACTGATATCCGCTGGGTTGCCCTGACTAACCACGATCAGATCGGGCTCTTAGTAGTGGGGCAGTCATTGGTAGAAACCAGTGCCCATTTCCATACAACCGATGATTTTGAAAAAGCAAAGCACACCTACGAGCTTAAGCCGCGGGATTATATTGTGTTCAATGTCGACTACCGGCAGACCGGTCTCGGAGGCGGCAGCTGTGGGCCGATGACGCTGCCAAAGTATCAGGTAAGGCCGGAGCGGGTCAGCTTTACGGTAAGGCTGCGTCCCCTTGGACCAGACGACAACCCGATTGCCTTAAGCAAGCAGGTTATTTATTAGAGCTTTTTTCTCATCATGCGGTGGGGGATGCCGGCATCATCAAAGATTCGGCCTTCGGCGGTAAAACCGGCTTTTTCATAAAAGGGGATGGCGTGAAGCTGAGCGCCGAGGTAGGCTTCCTCAAGACCCTGCTCTCGGCACCATGCGGTCATCGCAGTGAGGAGCCCCATGCCGATGCCCCTGCCGCGGTGAGATTTTAATACAGCGAGACGGCCGATCTTACCTCTGCGGCCGTCGCTTACTACGCGACCGGTGCCCACCATGATCCCATGGTCAAAAGCGCCGAAGTGGACCGCAGTTTGGTCATAGTGGTCCTGCTCCTCCTCAGGCGGCACCTGCTGCTCGTCCACAAACACCTTAAAGCGAATCGCCATTGCCTGGGGAAACTCCGCTTCCGAGATAGTGCGATAGCTGATTGTCATAACTCCATTCCTTTCTTTAATGAATTTTGATGAGGAGGTCAACCCATGGATAAGGTTGTTGTTGAAAGCTTTACCTTTGATCATACCAAGGTGAAAGCTCCCTTTGTCCGCAGCTGCGGACGGATTACCACGCCGAAAGGCGATTTGATTACTAAATTTGATCTCCGCTTTACCCAGCCAAACCAGGATATTATGCCCACCGGGGCGGCACATGCCCTGGAGCATCTCCTGGCTGGATTTTTGCGGGAAGAAATCGCAGATGTTGTTGATCTCTCGCCCATGGGCTGCCGCACTGGCTTTTACCTGATTAAGGTGGGGGAGAGCAGCGCTGATGAGATTAAAGCGGCGCTTAAAAAAGCTCTCCAGAAAGTTTTAGCAGCCGACGAAGTGCCGGCTGCCAATGAGCTCCAGTGCGGCAACTACCGCGATATGTCGCTTGCGGATGCAAAAAAATACGCTGAGCAGGTTTTGCAGGCGCTTTAAACAACAGATGCCCCTTGATCGGATATACCGGTGATTATTGCGCGGCTTTTGATCCCATGCTCTCCAAAAGCAGCCAGCATCCGGGTTGCTACCTTTTCAGCGTCAGATTTGGCAAAAGCAATCACACAGGGTCCGGCCCCTGAAAGCGCTGCGCCTAAACCTCCTGCCTGGTAGCACGCAGAAATGGCAGCTTGAAACCCTGGGATCAGCTCGGCCCGGTAGTTCTGGTGGAGAAAATCTTCGCAGCCATAGCGAAGATAGGTGTAGTCGCCGGCAGTAAAGCAGTTGAGCAGAAATGCGAGGCGGCTTAAGTTTCCAACCGCATCACTAAAAGCAACTTCCCGAGGCAGCATGCTTCGGGATTCTGCTGTTTTGAGGCGGTACTCAGGGGCAATGATTACTACCTGCGGTGGATTTTTGACCGCAACTTTCTGCCAGATAACCTGATCACGATCGATACCGCTGACCACCAGGCCCCCTAACAGCGCCGGAGCTGCATTGTCGGGATGACCTTCGAACTCTACCGCCAGATTGAGCAGTTCTCCCGGACTGAAAGGGCTTTTAAGCAGCGCATTAGCTGCAAACATTCCGCCTACTACCGCCGCAGCGCTGCTGCCTAAACCGGAAGCAGGGGGAATGTGGTTTTCCTGCTTAATTCTAAGGGGAGGCGGAGTTTTGCCTGCTGTTTTAAACACCGCCGCAGCCGCTTTATAGACCAGGTTAGTTTTGTCAGTGGGCAGATAAGCGCTGCCTGAGCCAGTAATTTCCACGACAGTTTGATCCGTATCTAAATCAACTTCTAGATAATTGTAGACTTTCAGCGCCAGCCCGAGGGTGTCAAAGCCAGGACCGAGATTGGCGCTGGTTGCCGGAACCGCAATTTTAATCTTCACAGCGCCGCCTCCTAAGCTAAGATGCTTCGCAGAGCATTCAAATCTGCTTTGACTGTCTCCGGCTTGACACCAATCGACATGGCGGTGTCAGGGTCCTTCAAGCCGTTTCCGGTGAGGATGCAGACAATGCTGCTGCCGGTAGGGAAGCGGCCTGTTCGGGCAAGCTTAATCAAGCCGGCGATCGATGCTGCTGATGCTGGTTCCGCAAAAATACCTTCACTGCTGGCCAACAGCTGGTAAGCTTCCAAGATCTCACCATCAGTTACTGCAGCAATCGTGCCTCCGCTTTCATCCCTGGCCTGCTCCGCTGTTTTCCAGCTGGCTGGGTTGCCGATTCTGATGGCTGTAGCGATTGTTTCCGGATTGGGTACCGGTTTACCCAGCACAATCGGGGCGGCGCCTGCAGCTTGGAATCCGCACATCACCGGCAGCTTGTCAATTTTTCCAGCTTGATGGTAGGCTTTGAAACCCTGCCAGTAAGCTGAAATATTGCCGGCGTTACCCACCGGAATCGAGATGTAGTCGGGAGCGCGGTCTAACTGATCGCAGATTTCAAAAGCCGCGGTTTTTTGGCCTTCAATGCGGTCCGGATTGATGGAGTTTACGATGGTAACCGGCTCAACTTCCGCCAGCTGGCGGACCAGCTCCAGCGCGTCATCAAAATTTCCTTCTACCGCAATTACCCTGGCCCCATAGGTGATTGCCTGGGCAAGTTTCCCTAAAGCAACCGCGTTTTGGGGAATCAGCACCAGGCAGTCGATCTGCGCCCGGGCAGCGTAAGCCGCCGCCGATGCGGAAGTATTCCCGGTGGACGCGCAGATAATTGCCCGGGACCCGGCGGCAACAGCCTTGGTAACCGCCATGGTCATGCCCCGGTCCTTAAAGGACCCGGTGGGATTCTGTCCTTCAAATTTTAAATAGATGTTTAGATCTAAGCCCAGCTTTTTGGGCAGATGTTCTGCTTTTAATAAGAGGGTATTGCCTTCATTTAAAGTGATGATCGGTGTATCCGGTTCGATATTCAAATAATCCCGATATTGAGCGATAAGTCCCTGCCAAGCCATGAATTAACCCCTTTCCAGTACCCGCATCACGTTAGAAATATTACGGATGCTGTCCAGTTTTTTTATCCTCTCCAAAGCGCGGTAGAAGTTTGCTTCCGGCACTTTATGGGTGACCAAAACGATCTCAGCTAAGTTAACTTCCCTTTGGTTCTGGAGAATCAAATCCAGACTGATGCCTTCATCACCAAGAGCAGTGGCAACGGCACCGAATACCCCGGGCTGGTCTTTTGCTTTTAAGCGCACATAGAAGCAGGATTTAGTCTCTGCCATCGGTACAATCCGCTTCGCAGCCGCTGTGGGATGGGTATAGCCGTTTTCAATCTGGTAGTTGATGTTCCGAGCTGCTTCAATCACATCGGCCACGACCGCGCTGGCAGTAGGCAGAGAGCCCGCACCGCGGCCGTAAAACATCAGCTCGCCCACAGCATCGCCCGCTAAGAAGACCGCGTTGAACTCATTGTGCACTGAAGCTAAAGGATGGTGCTTCGGAACGAGAGTGGGGTGGACTCTTAAGAGCAGTCCTTCCGGAGTTTCTTCCCCAATTGCCAGGAGTTTAATTACAAAGCCCAGCTCATCAGCGTATACAATGTCCCGCACACTTACCTCAGTGATGCTTTCAGCAGCAATTTGATTAACATCAACGGCGCTGTTAAAGCAGAGCGAAGCTAGAATTGCCAACTTGTAAGCTGCGTCTCGGCCTTCCAGATCATTGGAAGGGTCGGCTTCCGCAAAACCTTTGGCCTGGGCTTCAGCCAGCGCGTCCTGAAAATCTTTCTTGGCGATTGTCATCTGGGTCAAGATATAATTGGTAGTGCCATTGATTATACCCATGACGCTTTCGATCTTATTGGCAGCTAAGCAGCGCTTGATGGGGCGGAGCAGAGGGATACCGCCGCCAACACTCGCTTCGTAGTAAATAGTGCGGTGGTTTTCCCGGGCGATGCTTAACAGCTCACTTCCGTGCACTGCCATTAGATCCTTATTAGCAGTAACCACATATTTTCCGCCGGCCAGAGCCGCTGCGATATACTCCCGCGCCGGTTCAATGCCTCCCATCACTTCCACAACAATATCGATCTCCGGATCTGCGAGAACATCGGCTGGATCCTGGGTCAAAAGGATACTGGGATCCATATTCGGCCGGGGTTTGGAAACGTCGCGCACCAGCGCTTTGGTAATCTGCAGTTTGCTGCCGACCTTTGCGGTAATGTCTGCGCCGTTATTGGTGAGAATTTGTGTCGTACCGGTACCGACTGTGCCTAGTCCAAGGAGACCGATCTTAATTACAGGTTTGTTTAAACTCTTCATTATTCTGCACCTTCCTTAATTGGTACGCACTGCATTTATTGGCAGGGAAATACCATTATAATATAGAATAACACCGAGGACCGGAATTTTACTAAAGTGCTTTCACAGCCTCAAGCCAAGCTTTGGCAATCAGTCCGTGGCCTGCTGGCGCGGGGTGGACTCCATCCGGACACCAGAAACCCGGGTCGTCAGCTGCCACAGCTTGGAAAATCTCATCCATCGGAATGACAATCGCATCAAATTCCTGAGCTAATTTCCTAACAGCTTCCCGCTTCGGATCCAAATCCTCCCGCCACAGCATCCGGTCTTCCGGTATGTGGAGTACATAAGGTTCCATCAGCAGGATTTCTGCGTCCAGATGCTCGCGGGTTAGGTTGAGGATGTGGCGGTAATTAGCTGTAAACTGGTCAATAGATACAGTTTCAATCCTTTTATTATAAGCGTGCCAGACATCATTGATTCCGATCATAATTGAAACAAAATCGGGTTGAAGGTCAATGCAGTCTGCCTGCCATCTTGCTACAAGATGCTCGGTTCGGTTGCCGCTGATGCCGCGGTTGATAAATTTCACCTTGTGCTCTGGATATAAGGCGGAGAACATACCGGCAGCCATCAGCGCATAGCCGCGCCCGAGACTATCAGGGTCGTTGCGGTCCCGTCCGCAGTCGGTAATGCTGTCGCCTTGAAATAAAACGGTTGAGTTAGGTTTAATGATTGTCATGTGCAGTCTCCTTTGCAGTGATATTTAACTAACTCATATTCTACGCAACCAAAATTAATCCTGCCAATTTCAGGCTAGAGAGGAAGTATGCCGTGAAAATTAAAAAAGCAGTAATTCCAGCAGCGGGATTAGGCACCAGATTTCTGCCCGCAACCAAAGCGCAGCCGAAAGAGATGCTGCCCATTGTGGACAAACCTTCAATTCAATTTATTATTGAAGAAGCAGTTGAATCGGGCATTGAAGAAATCCTAATTGTCACCGGACGAAACAAAAGGTCTATCGAAGATCATTTTGACAAAAACTACGAACTGGAAGCCGCTTTAAAAGCCAAGGGCGACACCGAACGGTTAAGGCTGATCGAGGATATTACCAACATGGTTAATATCCACTATGTGCGGCAGAAAGAACCGAAGGGCTTAGGCCACGCCATCTACTGCGCCCGCTCCTTTGTAGGCAATGAACCGTTTGCGGTTTTGCTGGGTGATGATATTGTCGCTAATTCCGTGCCCTGCTTAAAGCAGCTGGTAGAAGTATATGAACAGGTGCGAACCAGCGTGCTCGGCGTACAGCCTGTTCCGGAAAACATGGTAGACCAATACGGAGTAATTAAAGGTGAGGAAATTGAATCCGGACTTTACCGGGTGACTGGGTTGGTGGAGAAACCGGCTGTAGCGGAGGCTCCCAGTAATGTTGCCATTTTAGGCCGCTACATCATTACTCCCGAAATTTTTGAAATCCTCGCATCGACCAAACCGGGCAAAGGGGGAGAGATCCAGCTTACCGATGCCTTAGTGACCCTGTTAGCCCGTCAGCAGATTTACGCCTATGCCTTTGCAGGCAGGCGCTACGATGTCGGCAGCAAACTGGGCTTTCTCAAAGCCACAGTTGAGTTTGCCCTGGAAATGCCGGAACTGAGGCAGGAGTTTGCTCACTATTTAACTGAGGTTGTTAAGCAATTTCAAGACGAAAAGGAGGATTTAAGTTAGTGGAAAAGCTTAAGTTTGATTACAAAACACTGGAAGACTTTACTGCTGATCTTGACAAATACAACTTAGAACTGCCCCTGGAATCAGATGTATCCCTGCTCAAACAGCCAGTTCAAGTAGGAAATAAAACAATTCCCAACCGTTTAAGCGTTCAGCCAATGGAAGGGTGCGACGCCAAGCCGGACGGATCCCCGGGTGAACTGACCTACCGCCGCTATCAGCGTTTTGCCAGCGGTGGCGCAGGCTTGATCTGGTTTGAGGCCACAGCAGCAAGCGCTGCCGGGCGGGGTAAGCCGACTCAGCTGTATATCCACAAAGATAATGTGGCTGAATTTAAGAAATTAGCCGACGCAACCAGACAAGCTGGTTTAGACGCTAATGGAGCTGCTCCTTACCTGGTGCTCCAAATCACTCACGCCGGACGCTACGGTGATGGCAAAGTGATCGCTGTCCATGAACCAGAGATTGATAAGAAATCAGGTGTTGATCCGGACAAACCGGTAATTACTGATGAAGAGCTGAAGGCTTTAGAAGATGATTTTGTGGAAGCTGCCCGATTGGCAGCGGAAGCTGGTTTTGATGCAGTAGACATTAAAGCCTGCCACCGCTATCTCATCAGTGAGCTGTTAGGAGCCCACAACCGTCCGGGCGAGTACGGCGGCAGCTATGAGAACCGCACCCGCTGGTTAAAGAATGTTATTACCAAGATTAAAGCAGCAGGCATTGATATTGAAATCACGACCAGACTCAATGTTTACGATGCAATTCCTTATCCCTACGGCTGGGGCTGCGATGAAAACGGTGATCCTGATTTAACCGAACCGAAGCGGTTTGTGCAAGAACTGGTAGATTTAGGTTTAAATATGATCAACGTTACCGCGGCAACCCCATATATTACACCGCATATGTCCCGCCCATACGATCAAGCCGGCTTAAAAGGCTATCCGCAGCCTGAGCATCCCCTGATCGGTGTGCACCGCATGCTGAGCCTGGTGAAAGAAATCCAGCAGACAGTGCCGGAATGCGTTATTGTGGGCACCGGCTTCAGCTGGCTGCGGCAGTTTGCGCCATTAGTATCTGCCGGGATGGTCAAGGAAGGCTGGGCGGCTATCTGTGGTTTCGGTCGCGAAGCTTTTGCTTATCCAGATTTTGCCAACGATATTTTCGCCAGCGGCGAGATGAATCCCCGCAAAGTCTGCATCAGCTGCAGCAAGTGCTCGGAGCTGAAAGGCGAAGCGCGGTTGACTGGATGTGTGGTTAGAGATACCGAGATTTATGTGCCTGTTTACCAGGAGTTTCTCAAAGACTTTCGCAGTAGGCAGTAACTAGAGAAAGGAGCAGGAACATGAGCGGTCCTATTATTGCAGCGCAGCTTTACACAGTGCGTGAGTTTATGCGCACTCCTGAGCAGATTGCTGAAGGTTTGGGCAAGATCAAGGCGATCGGCTATCCGTCCGTGCAGGTATCGGGCATCGGCCAGATTGACACTAACGAGCTGAGAACTATTCTTGACCGGGAAGGGCTTACCGTCTGCGCAACCCATGTGCCCTGGGACAGAATGGAGAATGATCTGGATAACTTAATCAATGAGCATAAAATCTTGAACTGCAAATATGTGGGGCTCGGCGGCATGCCTGGCGAATACCGAGAAGACCGGGAAGGCTGGGTGCGCTTTGCCAAAAGAGCTAGTGAGATCGGGAAAAAACTGCGGGATCACGGCCTCCAGTTTATTTATCACAACCACGCCTTTGAGTTCGAGAAATTTGACGGTGTTACCGGCCTCGATATTCTCCTCGAGGAAAGCGATCCGGATGCTTTTCATTTTGAACTTGATACTTACTGGGTGCAGGTTGGCGGAGCAAATCCGGTTACTTGGATCAATAAGGTGGCCGGCCGCATGAAGGTAGTTCACTTTAAAGATATGGGCAATGCCGGCAAGAATGAGTCGGTGATGACTGAAGTAGGCGAGGGCAACTTAGAGTGGCCTGAGATTATTGAAGCGTGCCGCAGAACCGGAGTGGAATACGCAGCGGTAGAGCAGGATATCTGCGCGCGCGATCCATTTGAAAGCCTGGCCATCAGCTACCGCAATCTCAAGGACCTGGGTTTGTAGAAGTTGAGAAGGAGTGAATGCCTTGGATAAAGTAAGAGTCGGGATTATCGGGATTGGGAACATCGGCGTCAGCCATGCCCGTCATTTCATTCAAGGCCGGGTTCCCGGCGCTGAACTGACCGCGGTCTGCGATATCAATCCGCAGCGCTTGGAATGGGCAGAGAAGCATCTCGGTTCCGATCTCAAGCGCTTTCAAAGCGCGGAGGAGATGTTTGCAGCAGGCTGCGTTGACGCGGTTGTGATCGCAACTCCCCACTACGACCATCCACCTCTGGCAGTTGCCGCTTTTGAGCAGGGACTGCATGTGTTGGTTGAGAAGCCTGCCGGCGTTTATACTAAGCAGGTGCGGGAAATGAACGAAGCCGCTGCCAAAAGCGGCAGAGTATTCAGCATGATGTACAATCAGCGTACCAATCCCCTCTACCAAAAGGTGCGGGATTTGGTCCAAAGCGGTGAGGTGGGAGAATTAAAGCGGGTGATCTGGATCATCACCGACTGGTATCGTCCCCAAAGCTATTACGACTCAGGGGGCTGGAGAGCTACCTGGGCAGGCGAGGGCGGCGGAGTGCTTCTGAACCAGTGTCCGCATCAGCTGGATTTATGGCAGTGGATCTGCGGCATGCCCAAGCGGGTAAGAGCATTTTGCTACTACGGCAAATACCACGATATTGAAGTGGAGGACGATGTCACCGCTTATGTGGAGTATGAAAACGGCGCAACCGGCTTGTTTATCACTACCACCGGCGAGACGCCCGGTACGAACCGCCTGGAAATTTCGGGCGACCGGGGTAAAATTGTGGTGGAAGGTGACCAGCTTACCTTCTGGCGCCTGCGGATACCGGAGCGCCAGTTTAACGCTGAGTACCAAGGCGGTTTCGGCAGGCCCGAAGCTTGGAAATGCGATGTCCCAGCAGACGGCGATTATCCCGGTCATCAGGGAGTGCTCAGAAACTGGGTTGATGCGATCCGTAAGGGAACGCCGCTCTTAGCTCCAGGAGAAGAGGGCATCAACGGCCTGATTCTATCCAATGCTATGCATTTATCAGACTGGACCGATTCCTGGATTGAACTGCCCTTTGATGAAGATCTTTTTTATGAGAAGCTAAAGGAAAGAATCGCTAGCTCCACCTTCACAAAAGATGGCGGTGACCGCACATTAGATGTTTCCGGCACATTCTAGAGATATTCGTGCTTTGATAAAACCATTAATTTAGATAGGAGAGGATTTGAGTGAGTGTACGCTTTGCGATTGTTGGTGTGCGAAACTTCGCTAACGCCCACTACAGAAGAGTAAAGCAGTTGGAAGAAACCGGCGAAGGCAAGCTGGTTGCAGTTGTTGTAACTGACCAAAAACGCAATGCCAAGCGGGTTGAAGAGTTAAAAGCAGAAGGAGTAACTATCTACAATTACTATGAGCAGCTGCTCAACGAAGCCAAAGACACCGTAGATATTATCTGCCTGCCCACTTCCATTCCCAGCCACGGTGAACTGGCTGCCAAAGCGATGCTGGCAGGCTATGATGTCATTATGGAAAAGCCGCCGGTTCCCACCATCGATGAAATGGATTACCTGCGCAGAGTTGAGCAGGAAACCGGTAAATTCTGCTCGGTTGGATTCCAGTTTATGCACAGCCGCACCATCCATAAACTGAAGAAAATGCTCTTAAACGGTGAGCTGGGCAAACTGCAGAATATTGCTACCCGGGGATACTGGCCGCGCCTAAAGTCCTACTATGACCGCAACGCTTGGGCTGGACGCTTAGTCTACAACAGCCAGCTGGTCTTAGATGGACCGGTTCACAACGCGCTGGCCCACTATCTCCAGAATATGCTCTTCTTAGCGGGCACCACTGAGCAGGACAGCGCTGAGCTGAAAACGATCAGAGCGGAAATGTACCGCGGCCATACCTATATTCAATCCAGTGACACTACCTGTCTTGAAATCAAAACTAAAGACGATGTCGGCATCTACTTCTACGTAACCCACTGCCCAGATGTTAACTACGGACCGGTTACCGAAATTGTTACCGACAAAGCTGTGGTAACCTGGGTGAACACCGAGAAAACCAAGATTACCTGGAATGACGGCCGAGTCGAAGAGTTTGACAACGAAGGACTTGATCCCTACCTGGAGGTATTCCGACTTCCGGCTAAGAAGTTCCGCGGTGAAATCGATCAGCTGCCATCCACACTGGAGAATACCCGCAGCTTTGTGCTGGCGGTCAATGGGCTCTACTTATCTTCCAAGAAGGTGCGGGAGATTCCAGCTGAGTACGTAAAAGAATTTGAAGAAAAAGGCGATCTGCGCACCCTGGTCCAAGATATTGTGCCCTTGATGGACAAAGCCTGCGCAGAAAGAAAACTGCTCTCGGATATCGGGGTAGAATGGGCTCAGCCCACTGAAACTGTAAGCCTGGAAGGACTGACTGAGTTTAATCCATTTAAGTAGAAGGAAGTGGTCAGCTTGGATAAACGCGATGGTATGAACTACGCGCCCCAGGGGAAGCCGGATCCTGTCTGCAAACCGGGCGATTTTATCTTTGCTGCTGTGGGCCTCGACCACGGCCACATCTATGGGATGTCCAACGGTCTGATTGAGGCCGGCGCAACCCTCAAATGGGTGTACGATCCGGATCCGGAGAAAG
Source organism: Bacillota bacterium (assembly GCA_012837335.1). Lineage (NCBI taxonomy): Bacteria > Bacillati > Bacillota > Bacillota bacterium. The sequence goes on along the minus strand of DURM01000042.1, from coordinate 14,297 downwards.
CAGCCGCCTTTGCGAAGCGCTATCCGCAGGTTAAAATTGCTGAAAGCGAGCAGCAGGTGCTGCAGGATCCGGAAGTTCAAATGGTGGCCGGGGCAGCGATCCCTGCTCTCCGCTGCGATTTGGGACTGCGGGTAATGGATCACGGCAAAGACTACTTTACCGACAAAGCTCCATTTACCACTTTGGAGCAGCTGGAGCGGGCGCGGCAGAAGTGCGCTGAGACTGGCTTGAAGTACGCTGTTTATTACAGTGAAAGACTTCATGTGGAAAGCGCGGTTCACGCCGGAGCTTTGATTAAGGACGGCGCAATCGGCAGGGTGCTTCAGGTAATCGGTTTAGGGCCGCACAGATTGAATGCTCCCAGCCGGCCGCAGTGGTTCTTTGAAAAGGATCAATACGGTGGGATACTAATCGATATCGGCTCGCACCAAATCGAGCAGTTCCTCTACTACGCAGATTGTAAAGATGCGGAAGTTGTCAGCAGCCGCGTCGCCAATTACAGCTACAAGGATCAGTATCCGGAGCTGGAGGATTTCGGCGATGCCAACCTAGTCGGCGATAATGGTGCCACCAACTACTTCAGGGTAGACTGGTACACACCGGATGGCTTAAGCACCTGGGGGGACGGCCGCACCCTGATTCTCGGTACCGACGGCTATATTGAACTGCGCAAGTACGTTGACATCGGCAGAAAGATGGGAGGAGACCAGCTTTACTTGGTCAATAATGAAGGGGAGTTCCACTTCTCCTTAAGAGGCAAGGTTGGCTATCCTTTCTTCGGCCAGCTGATTCTTGACTGCTTAAACCGCACTGAAAACGCGATGACCCAAGAGCACGCCTTTAAGGCTGCCGAACTCTGCTTAATTGCCCAGGAAAAGGCAGTTCGCATCGAATAGTAACAGAAGGGGGACTTCCCCCTTCTGTCCAAAAAACCTTTGGAAAATGCAGGAAAACGGAAGCCTTTCCGTGAATTGATTTGGTAAAATGGATTAAGAATCGAGGTGTAGGCATGAAAGCAAGGTTAATAATTGAAAAAGACTTTAAGATTGGAGAAGTGGACAAGAGATTATTTGGTTCTTTTGTCGAACACTTAGGTAGAGCAGTATACGGTGGTATTTATGAACCGGGACATCCTACAGCTGATGATGATGGTTTCCGCCAGGACGTAATCGATCTGGTGCGGGAAATCGACGTGCCGATTGTCCGCTATCCCGGCGGTAACTTTGTATCCGGCTACAACTGGGAGGACGGGGTCGGACCTAAGGAAGAGCGTCCCCGCCGCCTGGAGCTGGCTTGGAGAACTGTTGAAACAAACGAAGTGGGCGTCAACGAGTTTATGGATTGGACTAAAAAAGCCGGCACAGAGCCGATGATGGCAGTCAACCTGGGCACAAGAGGCATTGATGCTGCCCGCAATCTCTTAGAGTACTGCAACCATCCATCGGGCAGCTACTGGAGTGATCTGCGCCGTTCCCATGGCTACGAAGATCCACACAATATTAAGGTTTGGTGTTTGGGTAATGAAATGGATGGTCCCTGGCAGATCGGGCACAAAACTGCCCACGAATACGGCAGGCTGGCAGCTGAAACCGGTAAAGTGATGAAAATGCTGGATCCTTCCATCAAACTGGTGGCCTGCGGCAGCTCCAACAGCGGAATGAGAACGTTTCCGGAGTGGGAAGCTACCGTTTTAGATCACTGCTATGATGTTGTCGATTACATTTCGCTCCATACATACTACGGCAATCCCCACGATGATACACCAAGTTTCTTAGCATCATCTCTGGATATGGATCAGTTCATTAAAACAGTAATTGCTGTCTGCGACTATGTTAAAGCAAAGAAACGCAGCCGCAAAACACTCTACCTTTCCTTTGATGAGTGGAATGTTTGGTTCCATTCCCATGCCCAGGACCGTCAGTTAGAGCCGTGGCAGGTTGCACCGCCGCAGCTTGAAGACATTTACACCCATGAGGATGCCCTGGTTGTGGGCACGCTGTTAATATCTCTGCTCAAGCACGCGGACCGGGTAAAAATCGGCTGTCAAGCTCAGCTTGTTAACGTGATTGCGCCGATTATGACCGAAAACATGGGTCCAGCGTGGCGGCAGACTATCTTCTATCCGTACATGCACGCTTCCAACTTCGGCAGAGGCACAGTGCTGCAGCCGGTAATTGACTCGCCGAAATACGACAGTAAGCGCTTTAAGGATGTTCCATACCTCGAAGCAATCGCTGTCGATAACGATGAGGATTACCTCACCGTCTTTGCAGTCAACCGCAGTCTCGATGAAGAGCTGGAACTAGAAACTGAACTCCGGGGTTACGGCGAGCTTGCATTGGACAAACACATTGTCCTCACCAATACCGATGTAAAAGCAGTTAACTCCAAGGACAATCCCAACAATGTTGCTCCGACTGAAGATGGAAAAACCGCAGTAGATCAAAACACCGTCAGATCGGTGCTTGCACCCCTGTCCTGGAATGTGATCCGCTTGAAGAAAGTAAAATAAAAAATACTCTGCACCCAAATGCACTCGAACTGCTGCATTTGGGTGCTTAATCTTCCCACGGAGGTGTGTTCTGATGTTAAAAACTAAACTGCTCCATCCGGATATTATCAGAGCTTTGGCTGCCGCCGGTCACGGTGCGCAGATCCTGATCACCGATGGTCACTATCCCGCGTCTACCAAGACTAAACCGGGAGTTGAAAAGATCTACTTAAATATCAGCCCCGGATTGGTATCGGTAACTGATCTGCTGCAGGTAATTGCCGATACGATTGAAATCGAAGCAGCCACTGTAATGGCGCCAGCGGAAGGGCCGGAGCCGGAAATCTTCGCTGAGTTTAAAAAGATTCTCCCGGAGACCGCGGAGTTTAACAGGTTAGGGCGCTTTGAGTTTTATGACTGCGCAGTAGACAATCCTGATCTCTGTTTAGTACTAGTATCAGCAGACACACGCACCTACGCCAATATTCTCATAACCGTTGGCGTATGCAAATAATAGTTGAGGTGATTACATGGCACGGAAATTAAATTTACTGGCCTTTGACTTAGGCGCGTCAAACGGCCGGGCGATTATCGGTCAATATGATGGCACGAAAATTGAGCTGCTGGAAGTCCACAAGTTTCCCAACGGCGCTGAGAATATCAACGGCCATCTCTATTGGAATATCTTGGATCTATATGCCCAGATCAAAACCGGATTGATGAAGGCAAACCAAGCGGTAGACCGCATTGACAGCCTGGGCATCGATACCTGGGGTGTGGATTACGGTCTCTTAGATGAAAACGACAATCTCATGGGCAATCCCTACCACTACCGGGATAAGCGCACCGATGATCTGTTAGACGAGATCTTTACCAAAGTGAGCGCTGATGAGATTTATGCCAACACCGGCATCCAGTTTATGCAGATTAACACCCTGATCCAGCTCTATGCAGAGCGGAAGTACCGGCCGTGGATGCTGGAAAATGCTAAAAGTCTCTTGTTCATCCCAGATCTGCTCAACTTCTTCCTAACCGGTAAAAAGTACAATGAATACACGATTGCTTCCACATCACAGATGTGCAATCCTCAGACATTTGCTTGGGCTGAGCCGCTGTTTGCAAAGCTGAACCTGCCCTTAGATATTATGCAGGATATCATCTTCCCAGGTGAGGTAATTGGCACCATTACCGAGAATATAAAGCAGCAGACCGGCGTCAACTACGATATCCCGGTGATTGCTGTGGGCAGCCATGATACTGCGTCTGCCGTGGCAGCCACCCCCCTGACCGACAGCGAGAACAGCATTTACATCAGCAGCGGTACCTGGTCGCTGTTAGGTATGGAGCTGCCGGAGCCGGTTATCAATGAGCTGTCGCAAAAAGAAAACTTCACTAATGAAGGCGGAGTCAACAAAACAGTCCGCTTCCTGAAAAACATCAGCGGGCTGTGGCTGATTCAGGAGTGCCGCCGGATCTGGAACCGGGACGGCATGGATCTGTCCTGGAGCGACATCAGTCAAGCTGCGGAAAAAGCGCCCCTTAAGGCGATCATTGATCCCGATGATCCTCGCTTCTTAAGCCCGGAAAATATGCCTGAGGCAATCGCCGCGTACTGCCGGGAAACCAACCAGGATGTACCGGAGACCTACGGCGAAATGGCCAGAACTGTTTATGAGAGCTTGGCGGTAAGCTATAAGATGACGATTGAACGGCTGGAGCAGATGATCGGCAGAAAGATTGAAACGATCCACATGGTGGGCGGCGGCATTCAAGCCGAAATCCTCTGCCAGTTCACTGCCAATATCACTGGACGGAAAGTGATTACTGGTCCCATCGAAGCGACCGCCATGGGCAATATCCTAGCTCAGCTGATGGCTAAAGGCGAAATCAAGAACCTGGAGGAAGGCCGCGAGCTGATCCGCAACTCAGTCGAACTGAAAACCTATCTGCCGCAGTAATTTGAAGCAATCAGCACCATTTACCGGAAGAAACTGCACGAATCCGGTAAATGGTGTTTTATTGTCCCCACAATTAAGACACACTAAGGAAGAATCAGAGAATAGTAAGGGAATGGTGCCCGATGCCGGAGCTGAAGCTAGATTTTACTAGTCAAGAGTTTGCCGCACGCTATCACTACACTGGGAACGATTTAGGTGCAACATATTTTCCGGATAAAAGCAGGTTTCGGGTGTGGGCTCCCACTGCGGAGAAAGTAATGCTGGTGATTTATCCCACCGGCAACGACTCCGGGGGGGAGCAGCATCCAATGCTGAAAAGTGAAAAAGGCACGTGGACCGCAGAGCTGATGGGAGATCTCCACGGCGTGTATTACAACTACCTGGTAACTACATATGAAGGTTCCGCTGAGGTAGTGGATCCCTATGCTAAAGCCTGCGGGGTTAATGGCAAGCGGGGCATGGTGGTGGATCTCAACCGCACTAATCCCCAAGGCTGGGATCTGCTGAAAACAGCTCCCCTTGATCATTTTACCGATGCGGTCATCTATGAACTGCACATCCGCGATTTTACCATCGATGAATCATCGGGAGTCAAGCATAGGGGTAAATACCTAGGTTTAGCTGAGGTCGGCACTTCTAGTCCCCAAAAACTGGCTACTGGATTAAGCCATTTAAAAGAGCTGGGAGTGACCCATATTCAGCTGATGCCTGTTTATGACTTTTGTACCGTCGATGAAAGCAGATTTGATGATGAAGAATACAACTGGGGTTATGATCCCCAAAACTACAATATTCCGGAAGGGTCATACGCCACCGATCCCTATCACGGAGTTGTCCGCATCAGAGAACTTAAGCAGATGATCCTCACCTTGAAGGAACACGGCTTTCGGATCATCATGGACGTAGTTTACAACCACACATATTTAAGCAAAAATTCTCACCTCAACAAGCTGGTCCCTGGCTATTACTACCGCCAGGACGCTCACGGCACATTCACGGACGGGTCCGGCTGCGGCAATGAGCTGGCCACGGAGCGGTATATGGTGCGGAAAATGATTATTGACTCGATTTGCTATTGGGCCGAGGAGTACATAATTGATGGATTCCGCTTTGATCTCATGGGTTTATTCGATATTGCCACGATCAATGAGATCCGCAGCCGGTTAAACCAGATCGATCCTGCCATCATCATGTTTGGTGAAGGCTGGGTGGGAGGCCATTCGCCGCTACCGGATCATCTTAAAGCCATCAAGGGCAATGTGCGGCAGCTGCCGGGTACCGGAGTTTTCAATGATGATCTCCGGGATGCCATTAAAGGCCATGTGTTTTTCGAAAACCAAGCCGGATTTGTTAACGGAGCTGCTGGTATGGAGGAAAGCATCAAATGTGGGGTAGTGGGAGCCACCGCCCATGATCAAGTTGATTATAATCAGGTGCTCTACTCCCGCTTTGCCTGGGCGGCGGAACCGGCTCAGGCGATTAACTACTGCTCCGCCCACGACAACTTAACGCTCTGGGATAAGCTTGCTGTGACCAATCCAGCCGACAGCGAAGAGGAGCGGATTGCCATGCACAAGATGGCGCTGGCAGTTGTCCTGACCTCCCAGGGCGTACCTTTTCTCCACTCCGGCTCCGAGTTTTTGCGCACCAAAAATGGCCATTCCAACAGCTACAATGCGGGGGATGAAGTCAACAAAATCGATTGGTCCCGGAAAGCCCGCTATTTTGATGTGTTCCGCTATGTCCAGGGCTTGATTCTGCTCCGCCGCCGCCACCCGGGATTTCGGATGCAAACAGGGGAAGAAGTTCGCAACAAACTGCGGTTTCTGCCGATGCCGGCAGGGCATATGGTAGGTTTTGTGATTACTGACGCGCCAAGGGAGCCCTGGCACCAGATCTGCGTAATCTTTAATGCCAATAGAGTTCCGAAAACAGTGGCACTTCCGGGAGATGATTGGGTGGTGGTGGTTAATAAAGAGAAGGCGGGAGAAATGGCTTTAGAGACCATCAAAGTCCGCTATGTGACTGTGCCGGGTTTAGCAGCCTATGTTCTGGCCGATGCCCTCAGCTATTGGAAAGAATTTGTTAACTAGACGTTAGAACTTCCCGTTTATGAAGGATTTAGATGAGCAAAAATCCAATTTCTGAATCATCACTTCTGGGAAGGGAATTGAAATCATGGGCTTAAATTTAGCGCAAAAACTGATTCAAGCACATTTGGTTGAGGGAGATATGACACCGGGAACAGAGATCGGCATTCGCATTGACCAGACTCTGACCCAGGATTCAACTGGAACCATGGCTTATCTGCAGCTGGAAGCCATGGGCATCAAGCGGGTTAAAACCAAGCTGTCAGTGGCCTACATCGACCACAACATGCTGCAGGAAGGTTTTGAGAACGCCGATGACCATCTCTTTATTCAATCGGCAGCGCGCAAATATGGAATCTATTTTTCCCGTCCTGGCAACGGCATCTGCCACCAGGTGCATCTAGAGCGCTTCGGAGTGCCCGGTCAAACGCTGCTTGGTTCCGACAGCCACACCCCAACAAACGGCGGGATCGGCATGCTGGCAATCGGAGCAGGCGGTCTTGATGTGGCAGCAGCAATGGCAGGCGAGCCTTATTATCTGACCATGCCGGAGATTGTTAATATCCGGCTGACCGGTAAGTTGGCTCCATTTGTAACTGCCAAAGACATTATTTTAGAGATTCTTCGCCGCCTTACTGTTAAGGGTGGGGTAGGCAGGATTTTTGAATACTCAGGCGACGCCCTGGCTTACTTAAGTGTGCCGGAGCGGGCCACCATCACCAACATGGGCGCCGAGCTGGGGGCAACAACTTCGGTCTTCCCCAGTGATGAGCTCACCAGAGAGTTTCTGCGGGCTCAAAAGCGGGAAGAGGATTGGACTCCCCTGGCAGCGGATCCAGATGCTGAGTACGACCACACTATCGTAATCGATTTAGGAGCAATTGAACCTTTAGCAGCTAAACCTCACAGTCCGGATAATGTAGCGAAGGTGCGGGAAATCGGTCCGGTTAAGATCGATCAAGTTGCCATCGGCAGCTGCACCAACAGCTCCTATCAGGACTTGATGCGGGCAGCGAGAATTCTCAAGGGTAAAACTGTGCATCCTAATGTCAGCCTCGTAATTTCACCCGGCTCCAAGCAGGTTTTGACCATGCTCGCTGAAAACGGAGCCTTGGCAGATCTGATTGCAGCTGGTGCCCGGATTCTTGAGTCAGGCTGTGGACCCTGCATCGGCATGGGTCAAGCGCCGCCAACAGATGGCATCTCGCTTCGCACATTTAACCGCAATTTCAAAGGCCGCTGCGGCACCATGTCGGCCAGTGTCTATTTAGTCAGTCCGGAAACTGCGGCAGCCAGTGCCATAGCGGGAGTTTTAACCGATCCCAGGACTTGTAATGTGGATCTGGAGGTACCGATGCCGGAAGAATTCCATATCAACGATAACATGATTATTCCACCGGATCCGGAAGGAGCAGATGCCGAGCTGGTTCGGGGGCCGAATATTAAGCCGTTCCCTCAGAACGTGGCTATGGGCGACAAGCTTGCTGGTAAGGTTTTGATCAAGCTGGGCGATCACATCACAACTGATCACATTATGCCGTCCAATGCCAAACTGCTGCCTTACCGCTCCAATATTCCTTATTTGGCTGAATACTGCCTCACGCCCTGCGATCCCGACTTTCCGAAGCGGGCGCAGGAAAACAGCGGCGGTATTATCGCGGCGGGAGAAAACTACGGTCAGGGTTCCAGCCGGGAGCACGCTGCGTTAGCCCCGCTTTATCTGGGGATCAAGGCAGTTGTGGCCAAAAGCTTTGCCCGCATTCACCGGGCGAATCTGATCAACGCCGGAATTGTGCCGTTGACCTTCGTCGATGAAGCGGATTACGATCAGATTCAGGAATTGGATCAGCTGGAAATCGAAAATATTAAAGATCAGCTGAGGGCAGGAAATGAAGTTATCGTTAAGAATATCACGCGTTCCTGCGATTACCGCGTGAAATGTGAGTTGAGTGAGCGAGAACTAGCAGTGCTGCTCATGGGCGGCAAGATTAATTGGATCAAACAGCGTCAGTAAAGCTGGCAAAAACTAGGATCAGATCTAAGTTTTGGCAGGATAATTTCGTTCGATGCCGAATATATTCGCGGAGCTTTTTACACTAGGATTTCTAGATCAATATATAATGGGAGGCAAGTTGCTATGGCAAAAAAAGTAGTCACCATGGGAGAGATAATGTTAAGATTATCTCCTCCGAATAATCTGCGCTTTGTGCAGACAGATTCATTCGATGTAGTATGGGGCGGGGGGGAAGCAAACGTTGCAGTATCCCTGGCCAATTATGGTTTGGACGCTTATTTTGTAACCAAGCTTCCGGAGCATGAAATCGGTCAGGCAGCGGTTAACAGTCTCCGCCGCTATGGCGTTAACACTGATTATATTGCCAGAGGTGGCGACCGGGTCGGAATCTATTACGCAGAAACTGGCGCATCCGTAAGAGCGTCCAAGGTAATTTATGACCGGGCTCGCTCAGCGATCGCTGAAGCCGATGTTTCTGATTTTGACTTTGACGAGATCTTTAAAGATGCTGACTGGTTCCACTGGAGCGGTATTACTCCGGCAATCAGTGATAAAGCCACCGAGCTTACTGAAGCTGCTCTGATCGCTGCGAAAAAGCACGGCGTAACAGTCAGTGTTGACCTTAACTACCGCAAAAAACTGTGGACTCCGGAGAAAGCCCGGAAAGTCATGACTCACCTGATGCAGTATGTGGATGTCTGCATCGGCAACGAAGAGGACGCTGACATTACTCTTGGTTTCAAACCAGGTAAGAGCGATGTTACTACCGGCGAACTCGATCTTGAAGGCTACAAAGACATCTTCAAGCAGATGAAAGACAAATTTGGATTTAAATATGTTGGATCTACCCTGCGCGAAAGCTATTCAGCCTCTGATAACGGCTGGTCTGCCATGATCTATGACGGCAATGAATACTACCGCTCCAAAGTGTACAAGCTGCATATTGTTGACCGAGTTGGTGGCGGCGACTCCTTTGCTGCTGGTCTGATTTACGGACTGGTTACCGGCAAGCCGGTAGGTGAAGCGCTGGAATTCGCAGTTGCAGCTTCTTCCTTGAAGCACACCATCTACGGCGACTACAACTTGGTATCGGTAGCCGAAGTAGAGAATTTAGCAGGCGGCGACGCATCAGGACGGGTTCAAAGATAAAAAAAAGCCTGGTTCCTACGAATCAGGCTTCTTTCTTAAGTTTGATGGCAAACCACACTGCTGCGGCTAGGCTTAAAACTAACTCCCAGGAAATAACGCCGGTCAGGAAGTAACTGCCGGTTAAGATCGTTCTTGCTTCTCCGGCAGTTTGTCCGAGGACAAGTCCATGGGCAATGTCCCAGACAGCCCGGAATAAAATCACGCCAATGATGCTGCCCTTAGTTTGAAAGTAGCAGTAAGCCAAAGGTAAGGACCGGGCTATGAGCAGGAGCATTTGGACGAGAGTATAGAGCCATGGATTGGCGGCCCCCAACTGAGCTGCAGTAACATAGGAGCCGGGTGCATGGTACAAAGCCCATACCGCTCCCACTAACAGCGCAGCCGTCAGCTTGCCGTAATGTTCGCTGAGAGCAGGCAGGAGAAATCCTCGCCAGCCGTACTCTTCGCCGAAAGCCATCACCATAAACAGGACAATACCCACTAGATGGAGCAGGTAATCGGTAGGCAGGGGAAGACTGCCGCTGTTGATTTCAGCTTTGCCGGTTAACAGGGCAATCACACCTGTTAAAGCGGCAAATGCAATGGGATACAGCACTGCAAACACTAGAGATTTGCGGGTAGTGCCGGTTACTACCGGTTGATATATATTAAAAATTGATCTATGATGGATAATATTCAGGGAGATTGCAGTGATAGTGGGAATCACCATTACCATTCCTAAAATGCCAATCTGATTGGCATTATTAGCAACCAAATATGCAATACCCCAGCTGGCAAGAAGAGTTACTGCGGTAAAGGTAATGATGTGAGACTTTGATGCATTCTTAGGCCACATTAATTATCGCTCCTTGTTTTTGGTATAACAGATTCTTCGCATCGCCACCGGTATTTTCCTGCTTGATGCGTTATAGGGGGAGTTTTTCAGTGGTTCGCTCTAGAATTTTCTTAATTTCAGGTGCATTGATTATACTTGGAATTAAGTACGCTGCTCTGAATCTAATCTTTTTTAGCACACCTGATCTGAACAGCTCTATAGCATTGACCGTGGTCTGCCTCGGAGCAGCGATGCTGGTTTTTTTCTGCTGGATTCTGCGGCTGCTGAAACAGATTCATAAAGAAAATAAACTGCAGCAGGAGATCTGCCGGGCTCAGGCAGATTATGCCAAGAAAATGGCGGCTCTCATGCAGGAAGAGCGCAATGACATCCTCAATCAGATTTCGGTTGTTACTGCTTACCTGCAGGTAGGCCAATATGAAGCTGCCGAAAGCTATCTGCAGTTTATGGCAGCCGATCAATCCGATAAATATGAGCATCACTCCGCTTTCTTTCCCCACGATCCCTGGGAAACAGTTCTCGAGCGGAAGCAGGAGCAGGCGGAGCAGAAGAAAATCCGATTCCTCGCTATGGTGCAGGCAGAGCCTCCCGCAGATGAACATACCAAGCGCTTAGCTGCCCGATTGATGTCAAATTTGGTTGATGCAGCCTTTGAGGCGGTGGTCGAAAAAACAGAGCCTCGGGTTTGGCTGCGCTGGTATTCTGTCCACGGATCCGCGGTCTTAGAAGTGAGACACAACAACACTGACTATTCACATTGTGAATTTAGGTCATTTAAATTGCCGATCTGCCGTCAGATTGCTTCTGAAATCGGAGGCAAGCTGACCATTTGCAAAAATGATCAGGATGTGACCTGCCGCGTCGAGATCCAATCCAAGGCTATTCAGTCCGCATTAGCGGAATCTGCCATTTGATCGGTTCTAAACCGCAGCTTGTGAGAAAGCGGTTGGTTTGGGAAAAGTGCCTGCAGCCGAAGAATCCCCGGGAGGCTGACAGGGGACTGGGATGGGCTGCGGTCAGCACCAGGTGGCTGGGGTTAGTTATGGCTTTAGCCTTGCGTTTAGCATTATTACCCCAGAGGAGAAATACCACCGGGGTATTTTTTTTGTTCAAAAGCTCGATTACCTTGTCAGTAAACAGCTCCCAACCCCGACTGCGGTGGGAATGGGCCTGTCCTGCCCGCACTGTTAAAACAGCGTTTAACAGCAGCACTCCCTGCTCTGCCCAGGGTACTAAATAGCCGTTATCAGGCATAAAACAGCCGAGATCATCCTGGAGCTCCTTAAAGATGTTTACCAGCGAAGGCGGAACTGCCACACCCGGCTTCACGGAAAAAGCCAGTCCATGGGCCTGGTTGGGGCCGTGGTAGGGGTCCTGGCCGATGATTACTACCTTAGTATCAGCATAGGAGGTAATTTTCAGCGCGTTTAAGATATCGTACATATCGGGATAAATGGTATGATTGCGGTATTCGTGAATCAGAAACTGCCGCAGCTTTAGGTAATAGTCTTTCTGAAACTCACTTCCCAACAGATCATCCCAATCATTCCCCAGTTTAACCATTCTTCAACTTCCTTTCTAACCTAGCTTTACATATTTCCAAATTCTAGAACAATCGGCAGGATTTGTTCCTGCTTTCTCTAATAATTATAACAGAGATAAACATGGAAAGGGGAGGCAAGTTCATGGGCAATGAATGGCGTTTAAAGGGACGTCTGCCGAAAGTCGGTATTCGTCCTGTTATTGATGGAAGACGTAAAGGCGTAAGGGAATCCTTAGAAGACCAGACCATGGGGCTGGCCAAGGCTGCTGCGCAGCTGATCAGTGAGAACCTCCGGTATCCGAACGGACAGCCAGTAGAGTGTGTTATCGCTGACACCTGCATCGGCGGTGTGGCAGAAGCGGCGATGGCTGCTGATAAATTCGAGCGGGAAGGTGTAGGCGTATCCCTGACCGTTACCCCCTGCTGGTGCTACGGCAGTGAAACAATGGACATGGATCCCTTTACCCCCAAAGCAATTTGGGGTTTTAACGGCTCTGAGCGTCCGGGCGCAGTTTACTTAGCTGCGGTTTTAGCTGCTCACAACCAAAAAGGCCTGCCGGCGTTTGGCATCTACGGCCGCGATGTGCAGGATGCGGGCGACAATACAATTCCGGAAGATGTAAAGGAGAAAATCCTCCGCTTTGTCAAAGCCGGTTTGGCTGTAGCCATGATGAGAGGAACTTCTTATCTGTCAATGGGTTCTGTTTCGATGGGTATTGCCGGCTCGATGGTGGACGAGGCCTTTTTCCAAAACTATTTGGGCATGCGCAATGAGTACATTGACCAGTCTGAGTTTATCCGCCGCATTGAATCGGGCATCTACGATCAGGAAGAATATGAGCGGGCGCTGGCCTGGGTGAAAGAAAACTGCAAGGAAGGCCCTGATCTCAATCCGCCTGAGTTTAGGGCAACCCGGGAACAGCTGGATCAAGATTGGGAGTTTGTGGTAAAAATGGCTTTGATTGCCCGGGACTTAATGATCGGCAATCCTAAGCTTGATGAAATGGGCTTTGGCGAAGAAGCGCTGGGACGCAACGCGCTGATTGCCGGATTCCAAGGACAGAGGCAGTGGACCGACTATTTCCCCAACGGCGACTTTATGGAGTCGATCCTCAACTCATCCTTTGATTGGAACGGCATCCGCCAGCCTTTCTTAGTTGCTACCGAAAACGATACTCTTAACGGTGTGTGCATGGCGCTCGGTCATCTCCTCACCAATACCGCTCAGGTATTTGCTGATGTGCGCACCTATTGGAGTCCGGAAGCAGTTAAGCGGGTTACCGGACATGAGCTCACCGGACGAGCAGCTGATGGTATGATTCACTTAATCAACTCCGGTTCTGCCGCCCTGGATGGATCTGGCGAGCAGACCATTGACGGCCAACCGGCTATGAAGCCGTTCTGGGAAATCACTGAAGAAGAAGCCAAGAAATGCCTTGACGCAACCCCATGGCGTCCCGCCAACCGAGGCTACTTCCGCGGGGGCGGATTCTCAGCTAACTTTAAGTCCAAGGGCGGTATGCCGGTAACCTTGACCAGACTTAATCTGGTGAAAGGTTTAGGTCCGGTGCTCCAGATCGCTGAGGGTTATACTGTTGACATTCCTGACGACGTGCATGCAATCCTCAACAACCGCACTGATCCGACTTGGCCTACAACTTGGTTTGTGCCCAACACAACCGGCAAGGGAGCCTTTAAAGATGTCTACACAGTAATGGCCAACTGGGGCGCCAACCATGGTGTGTTCAGCTACGGCCACATCGGTGCCGATTTGATTACCATGGCTTCCATTCTGCGAATTCCGGTGGCGATGCACAATGTGTCCCGAGATAAAATCTTTAGACCAAGCTATTGGTCAGCTTTTGGAACCGAGGATTTAGAGGGGGCCGATTACAGAGCGTGCCAGGCCCTAGGAGCCCTTTACGGCAGATATTAAAAAGATTACAAGATATAAAAAATCCGGTGCTTTGCGGCACCGGATTCTTTATGTGTGCCTGGCATGCTTACTGCGCCGATGGGCTGCAAGAAGCCCTGTCGCCTAACCAGCGGGAAGACAACCAGCAGGCAAGGGCGACACTGGTAACAGTGTTGTCTGGAGGAAGCCGAGGGGGAGTCTTGGAACGTAGCGCAAGCGAACCGAGGTTGGCTTGTATGGTGGGTAACCTTGCATAGCGTGGGAAAGCCCAAAAGCTGGATAACCATACAAGTTAGGACGGA
>DURM01000041.1 GCA_012837335.1 Bacillota bacterium | reverse complement strand
CTAAAAAATGGGTTATAATGAAAGCGAAGGATAGATATTCAATAATTTTAGATAGAGAGGAGACAGGATAGTGAAAACTGCTACTCTGCAATTAGAAACGTTAACATGCCCATCCTGCCTGCAGAAGATTGAAGGTGCTGTGAAAGGCTTGGATGGAGTTGACAAGGATACCGTTAAGGTGATGTTTAACTCCAGCAAAGTTAAACTGAGCTTTAATGAGGATCAAATCACAATCGATCAGATTGAAAATGCCATAACCAACGTTGGCTATGAGGTAAAAAAATCCAGCGTTAGATAAACTTCAAAGTACGAGCGCGCTCCCAGGTGAGCGCGCTTTTTTTTGGCAGGTGTCTGGTTGTCGAAGAGAGAAACTAAGAAAGGAGCAGGGAAAGGCAGGGATGTTCATGGCGGAAATAGGAGTCGCACTGATGTATTTTGCTCTAGGGTTTTGCTTATACGCGGTGATTGCCGGCGTGGTGAAATTGCGGTCAAAAGCCGACCTCAGTTTTGCTGATGTGCGCTGGGCGTCGGGTTTGGCGACTGCAGCTGTAACTGGGGCTGTGGCGGTACTGGTACAAGCTTTTCTAACCGATAATTTTCGCCTAGCTTATGTGGCTCAGTATTCAGAGCGGAGCCTGAGCTTAATTTATAAAATCAGCGCGCTGTGGGCGGGACAGTCGGGTTCTCTGCTGTTGTGGCTGTTTCTGCTGTCTTTGCTGGTTTTGGTTGTTCATAAAAGCCAAAAATACCGCCGCAGCGATTTAGATATTAAACTCAGCGTTGTCGTTAATTTAGTCAGGCTCTGCTTTGTCGGTTTACTGCTGTTTGCGGCTTCACCTTTTGCAACCCTCAGCTTGACACCTCTGGATGGCAGTGGCCTCAATCCTATGCTCCAAAGTTTCGGCATGGTTGTGCATCCGCCGATTGTATTTTTGGGCTACAGCTTAACGCTCCTGCCATTTGCCTTAGCGGTGGTGGGACTTGTTGAGAGAAGCATGGAAGATACTTGGCTGGTCCACTCACGCATCTGGATCCTGCTTGCCTGGGCCGCCCTCACCGCGGGTATTGTTACCGGAGGGCAGTGGGCGTATACAGAGCTCGGCTGGGGAGGCTACTGGGCCTGGGATCCGGTGGAGAATGCTTCCCTATTTCCATGGCTTACTTTAACCGCTTTGCTTCACACCTACCTGCTGCCGAACGCCGGCTGGTCCAAAAAACTGTGGAGCTATATACTGATTGCGGCGAGTTTCGCCTTGAGTCTATTTGGCTCATTTCTCACCAGAAGCGGTGTGCTGGACTCAGTGCATGCTTTTGCTTCTGGACTGCTGGGATATTCATTCCTCTTGATGCTTGCGTTTACAGTTATTGTCAGTTTCTATCTGCTGGTCAGCCGCCGCAGCTTACTGGTAGATCCTGAAAGCGATCAGGGTGGAGGCTGGCTGACTCGCTCCGGCAGTATTACTGCCAGCTTTATTCTGCTGCTGGTAATTCTTGTGGGAGTGCTGGTGGGAACCCTATCGCCGCTAATATCCCGCACCTTTGGCAGCCGGGAGGCGGTGCTCGGCGAGGAATACTATAATTTGATCGCTGCCCCTTTGTTTTTAGCCGTAGTATTGCTGATGGGGCTTACACCCTTATGGCAGGGAAGGCAGCGGCTCAAACTTATTGTATCAGGCGGTGGAGCGGTGCTTGTTTTTATTGCGGGGCTGGTGGTAAGCAGGGGACAGGTCCTGGTCAGCATCAGTTTTGCGGTGGGCGCATTTGCGCTTTTAACTCATGTAACCGAGCTGGCCCTGGATTGGTGGTCGAAAAGAAATATACGGACGAGAAAAATGGGTGCTTACTTGGTCCACTTGGGAATTGTGGTGATGGTTTTCGGCATTGCCGGTTCATCAGTGTTTAAAGAAGATGTTCTGGTTTCGATTAAGCCAGGTGAGGTTTTTGAGTTTGGCGGTTATGAGTTTCATTTTGATGATGTGATCGATGAGTGGACGGATCGGGATTACCAGGTGAGCGGTGGGCTGGCGGTTTATCAGAATGAAAAGTACCTCGGAACGATCAGTTCCAGTAAGACTTTTACTGATGTTCACCAGCCGCCTTACACCGATATTGGCATTCTCAGCCGCTTTGCTGAAGATTTGTATCTAAACCTAGCGGGACGCACTCCGGATTTTGTCCAGTTTCACATTCAGCGCTTTCCGCTGGTGAGCTGGATTTGGGCCGGTTCCTACCTGTGTTATCTGGGAGTTTTGGTGGTTATCCTTGCCTCCCGCAGGAAGAAAGGGGCATAAAAATAACAGCAGTGTTCTTATGGAGAAGAGCACTGCTGTTTCCTTTTACTCTCCTAATGATTTGAGGTAGTAGAACATTGCTTCCACATCTTCATCTTTAGGCTGGGTGATCATCTCTACCCAGTAGGCGTCTCGGATGTTTTGGCGGAGGTTTTCGCCATATTTCTGGTAAGCTGTGTCCAAAGTGATGGTTCGGACCGGATTGCCGAATCTGCTGTCGGGAAGATCCCAGGCTAAGCCATCGGCACTGCCCCCCGGATGGCAGGTGGAACAGCTCAGCCAGCTCTGCTGCGATAGGGTGGCATCGTGGAAAAGCCGCTCACCGCGGCGGATGTTGGTTTCCGGCGGCTGTTCCCCAAGGGAAACCACTTGAATCAGAGCGCTGGTGTCCGCATCAAGAACATAGATTTCTCCGGAGTAGTATGCTCCCACAGCGATGCGGGTGTTATCCGGTGAAACAGCAATGCTGCGGGGACCGCGTCCCGGAAGCTGGATGATTTCCATGAGTCCCGCGCTCCATAAAGCGCCGAGATCGTTCTGGAGCAGTTCTAAATTCTTTGGATCATCTTTGATCTTAAACCACACATCGGAGTAAGGCCGGTCGAATTCCGCTTTGGATCGATAGATCATGTTTCTAGCCAGGTCATCCCTAAACTCTGGTCCTTCGCCTGCCAGCAGCCAGTGGAGATGCTCCAGATCAAGCTTAACCACTTGATGCACACCGGAGATGCTGACCCAGAGTGTTTGCCCATCCCCAGAGATGGCCGTGCCCCAGGGATTGGCTGCTCCTTCAGAAATGCGGTCCAGCAGGAAGGTGACATATCGCTCCTGTTTATCCAGATCAATGATTGTAACCGCATTGGTGTTGACCCAGCCCTTAGTGATATGGGTCAGGGGCAGGTTGGTCTTGCCAAGGGTATGGGTGACATAAGCCCATCTCCCATCATGGGATATTGTAATCTTCCTCAGGTTTGACGCGCCGTGGGGCAGATTTATCTCTTTGCTGACTGCTGCAGCTGAGAGATCGACAACGCTTACTGACGCCGCGGCTGTCAGGATCTTTTCCGGGTCCTCTTCATCAGGAGCCAGGTGTCCAATTAAGGCATAGCTGCCGTTTGGGCTGACAGTGATGGAGTAAGGATTGGCTTTAGTTTCCACTGCAATTGTTTTTGCGGTATCAAGGTCAATGAGATAAAGTTTGGCCTCGTTAAACTCAGTTACCAGCAGTTTGTTATCAAAAACGGTGAGATCGGTGGGATTGGACCCGGTTTGATAGCGTTTGATAACCTTGTACGTATCCCAGTCAATTACCGCTGTCGTACCAGCACCATATTCAGCTGCAAAGATCAGGTTCTCATGCCAGGCTACCCCGCGCGGTTCACCATTGAGCGGGATCCTTTGGGCAACACTGCTGGTGCGCAGATCAACTATGTCAAGGCTGGCGGCTGTGGCGTTAGCCACCGCCAGATACCTGCCGTCGGGCGAATAGGCCAGATCATAGGGTGAATGATAGACCAGTGGATTTGACTCACCTGCCCGAATGGTTACTCCCATCAGGGTTGCCACCAGCAGACAGATCAGCACACCCGGCTTGAACAGAAATGGCCGCTGCTTTTTCATAATCATTCCACCTCAGGCTTTCTATTTTTCCCTAATACAAAACAGGAGCTGCTTCCATGCGTTTCAGCTGTTCCTGCACATCCTGATAGTCACCGAAGAAGGGCAGGACATGGGAATCCATCCAGATTACGAAGCGGTGCAGTTCCTCGGGGGTTAGGTCTCCGTGCCCCGCTTTTAACCGATGGTAGAGCTCCGACTGTCTGGCGCCGAAGACTCCCGGTTCCGTGCGGGGGTAAACCTGATCCCAGTTGCCGCCGTAGTGCTTATCAAAGAGGAAAACGTATGGTTCCAGATTGAGATAGGATCGATACCAGTTGAAAGGCCCGACAATTCCCCTTAAGTCCGGACTTTGATCGCGGCCGTTGTGGCAGCTGATACACTTTTCATCCAGAATCGGCTGAATCAGGATGGGGAAGCTCATGGGCTGCGCTCCAGGCGCTGTTTCTGGTTCGATCTCCGAGGGCTCCCTCAGCAGCGCTTCCGGAATGGAAGTAGGATTCGCCGGCGCAGTGTGGCGCGGTTCATGGCAGCCCTGGCAGCTTAAAAACTCCTGCCCGGGAACTACATAGGCTGCGGAGCGCATGGACTGGACAGCTAAGCCTTCTTCATCAACTGCCTGGAAAAAGACGGGTATGCCCGGTTCCAGCTTAAAGTAAGCGCTGCCATCTTCCTCCACCGGTACCGTGCCGATTAATCCCCGCGTATTTCTGCCTGCCCAGTTGCTCTGAGTGCTTTCATAGCTCACCATGGGGTCGGTAGCCAGCGCTGTGCTCTTCGGATAGACCTGCCAAATTCGCAGTTCTTTAATGGCCGTATCCTCAGGAAACGGAATCAAAGTATCGTAAACATCTGCCACAAATACTTCTGCAGCCGGAGCGGCTTCCCGGGCCGCAACTCCCGGATCGCAGGTTTCTGCGCCGGGCGGCATGCCGGGGTGAGCAGCCACATTCCATTCTTCAGGAGTGGGCGGCATCTCCGGAACCCTGATCGCATTTGGCACCGGTCTGGGTCTGACCGGAATTGGATCCTGGGCAGAGAAGGTAGGATCAAGGTAGAGCAGAACCCGCTCTTCTTTTCCGTCTGCAACGTTTAAGAGATAAAGGCCATACTTAGTTCTGGTGCCGCTGTCCGGCGAGTAGACTGTCAGAAACAGCTCTTCGCTTAATGGATAGGGCGTGGCATAGTTAGTTCCTCCACCTCCCGACTCAGGAAAACCGCCGGTGCTGGGAGTAATATTGACAAATGTTGAGGTGTGGTCATCATCTTCAATATCCGGATCAATAATGATCAAGGGACCGTAGTTTTGGCCGTGGTGCGGCGCCGCTACAGCCACGATTTTGTTAGAATTGGGAATTGGGCGCATGGACATCTGCATCAGGGGCACATCTTTCAAATGCCCCACATCGGACAGGTGCAGCTGGGGAATTGGGTAGTTGAGCACCAATGCCCGGGCATCTTCTCCCGCAGGATTGGTGATCCACGCCGAGTGCATATGGGTTGCACCGCGATCTACATAATCCCAGCGGGTGTAGATGATCATGCCGTTGTTGTCCACTGCCGGATTCCACTCATTAGTTTCATGGTAGCTGATCATGCGGATATTACTGCCGTCAGGACTCATGCGGTGGAGGGTATACGTTGGTACCGGCCGCTGGTGGCAGCGTCCAAAGCCGCCTCTCCGCTCGGAAATAAAGATGATGTCGCCATCAGGCAGCCAAATTGGATCAAAATCATTATAAGGGCCGAAAGTGAGCTGCGTCAGCTCGCTGCCGTCAATATTAACGCTGAAGATGTGAAAAACATTTTCCTCATCCCAGACGAAATTATCCCGGTGAGCATCGGTATAAGCAAAGACGATTTTCGTGCCGCAGTAACTTAAATCCGGGGATAGAAATGCTCCTCCTTCCAGCTTCTGGCCTTGGCGGGGACCATTCACTACAGTCGAGTTTTCCAGCACATTGCGGAGTGTCGGGCTGTCGGAAAAGGCGTTTTCGAGAATATAGAGTCCGCCGCCGGGAATTTGGTTGTGACCGAAGTACTGGTCGACCATATGGTTCCCGAGACTTTCCACATTCGGCAGCCGCTCTCGTTTGATAAAGAGAATATCTTCAAAGTCTCGGTCCGCAACAGCCGCCAAAAGCTGACTGCGCTGCTCCGAGCGGATTTGATGATAATAAGATGCTAGGTTTGCTAAGCTGCGCTCCATGCCATCCGGCAGAAGCCCCGAGTGCTGAATTCCCAGCTCAATCTCGGCAGCTGAAGCCCAACCGCCGTGTCCCTGCAGGGCGGTTAGGCGGATGTGGGTCGCTTCCACCGGTTTAAAATTAACTACCTTAGCCTGGGCATCCAGATTCCAGCGCCCGCGGGCAAGTTCAGTAAAGGTTTGACCATCAGCGCTGTAAGCAATCTGGTATTCAGTGATCACACCGTTCAGATTGCCGTCCTGGCGGGGCAGATAGGTAAGCTGATTGACCATCGTCGGCTCCGCAAGGATCAATGTGATCGATTGGGGCAGGGGATCGCTTCGGTCCCATTTGGTATGCCATATGGATGACGCTGAACCGTCTAAGGCGTTGTCGGGACCATTGTATGCGGAGCGGAGTTCAGCGCTCGTTGCGGCCGCGGTCAATTCAGTTTCTAAGCCAAGAACGCGGGCGATCATCTGCTCCAGCTGACTGGCAGCGGTCTCATCATCGGCCACGAGCCAGGCAGTGAAACTGCCGCGGTAATCTTCCCCAATCCAGCTGGCTTCAATTGGATATTGGCGGCAGAACTGTTCCCAGCGCTGTTCCACGGTTCTGATTGCGCGCTGTCCCTGCATGGATTCTCTTAGAGCAAGGACGTCTTCCACCCAGGTAGAGCTGGATTCCCTCATTTGATCTTCACCATGGGTCCAGCCGATTGCAAAGACTAAGGCGAGTGCCATCAGCAGAATCGATATTTTCAGCCATTTGTGCTGGCGCATATCTGTTCCTCCCCCCAACAGCTTTACTGCTTGTGATTATTTCCTCATAATGTTACTTCTCTAGTTTTGGTGAGAATCCTTTGGATTTTATAACCGATCCTAAACAAATAGTTTATCAAGGTTTAATTAATAAGCAGGAATTTTTAACAGTGAGGAAGAAAGCTACTATTACTGATGAAATAAATCACAAACCAGGGAATTCAAACTGATGAGCGGAGGTATCTGGATGCTGGATCTTGACCTTGATCTGATTCGATTAAACGAAAACCTGAAGGCAGTCAGAAACATCTTAGCAGCAGAACCGACAGACCGGGCAGAGCTTAACAGCATTAAGGCGGTTTTAGAGGCGAACTTAAAAGAATTAGGACGCTGTGCCCGCAGCGGAAACTGCCTCGAAAGTACAGACCCATGCAGCTTTTTAGAATCCTACAGCAAACACTGCTTTTACTACGCGGTAGTTTTAGACAAATTAGGTGAGTGGGAGACGGTTGAAGAATTTGCTTATACAGCGGCGTTTATTTATCCCAGATATGATGAGGAGTACTATGATGCCTGCCAGAGCATCTGGCAGCGGGCAATGGTTAAGCGGGGATTTGCTCCCACACTGACGATCAAGGAGTTTTTTAAAGAGAAGCATCCTGAGCTGAACAACTGCGCGGAAAGATTAGCTTATTTCTTAAAGTATTTACCATAAACAATTGGCAGATTAGAACCGGAGCGGAGGTCGATCTCTGTTCCGGCTGTTTTTTATTTCAGCTTTAACAGGATTGGCAGTAATAGTTAAGAAAAGAATATTATCAGCGATAGAAGTAAGAGGAGTGAGGCTAGTGGGCAGAAACTTAACAGGGTTTTATCCATTTTGGTTTTGGAATGACCGGCTTGATGAAAATGAAGTGAGAAGACAGATTCGGGAGATGGCAGCCCAGGGTGTGAAAGGATTTTACATCCACTCCCGGCAGGGTTTACAGCAGCCGTATTTATCCGAGGCGTTTTTTCACATGGTGGATGCGGCAGTGGATGAAGCGAAAAAGCACGGCTTAACAGTGCATTTATATGATGAGTATCCCTATCCAAGCGGGATTGCCGGCGGGGAAGTGGTGCTGGGTTCTCCCGAGTATTACGGCACTCATTTAGTCAGCCGCAGCTATCTGGTTGATGGCGGCAGGGTGGAGCTTGTGCTGCCGGCAGGAAAAGTCTTAGCAGCGAAGGCATATCCGGTGGTAGATGGAATGCCTAATTTTGATGCAGAAATTGATCTCATCGATCAAATCGGAATGGTGCTGACTGAGGATTCGTATGTGGAAACCGGCTTGACATCCTATAACCGCAAGCGCTATTTTGCCAGCGAACCGCGGCCGGTTTTGGAAGCGGAACTGCCGAATGCTCAGTTTAAGATCTATGTAAGCCTGCAGTGCCAGATTGCCAAGCATAAGTATTGGGATAAGTTTGTGGATCCCATGAACCCGGAAGCAGTGGCGGCTTTTATTAAACTCACCCATGAGCGCTACCGGAAGCGCTATCAGGCAGAATTCGGGAAAACAATTCTTGGCATATTTACAGACGAAGTGGCTCCCGCTTGGTCCCGCTTTGTACCGGAGGCGTTTTATAAAAAGTACGGTTATGAACTGAGGGACAAGCTGACAGCGCTTCAGGCAGTGGAACATCCGGAGCATCGGAAAGTCAAGTACGACTACAACCAGCTGATCTTTGAAATGTTCTGCCAGTCATTTGAAGAACCAGTGTCAAACTGGTGCCGAGAAAACGGTATTTATTACAGCGGGGAAAAGCCGTCACTGCGCCTATCGCAGCTTAAGTACATGGACATTCCCGGATCCGATAATGGCCATAAAAAAGCCGGCTCCGGCCTGGATATCTTCCAGCCGCGGATCCGCACCAACGCTAGAGCAGTGACCAGCGCGGTGTATTTTTACGACAAACCGATCGGACTGTGCGAGTGCTACCACAGCTTGGGATGGAGCGGTACCCTTCAGGATGCGAAAATCATTGCGGAAGGACTGCTGCTTGCTGGTGTTGAGCACCTGGTACCCCACGGCTTTTTCTACTCAACCCATGGGCTGAAAAAGCATGATGCGCCGCCATCATTTTTCTTCCAGATGCCTTATTGGCCGCTGTTTAAACATTTATCACAGCGAGTGGCCGCTTTATCTGATCAGTTTAAGGATACATATATCGACGCCAATGTTTTGGTGTACGCACCTCACAGCGGCGTGCCCACCAGGGAGCAGTTAAGCGAGTTCAGCCGCCTGCTGCATTTGCTCGCAGATCAGCATATCGATTTCCACATAGCTGACACTGATATTTTAACCGAAGGCGAAATTAAGAATGGCAGGCTTCTGGTCAAGGATTTAGCAGTTGAGTTAGTAATTATCCCGCCCATGGAGTATATGGAAGCAGAACTGAAAGCCTGGATTGAAAAGTATCAAGCAGCAGGCGGAAATATCTTGTATTATCATCAGAATCACGAGCAGGAATTTACCGCTCAGCTTACTCAGCTTGTGCGGCCAAGCTTGTCCATCAGCTTAGAAGGCAAGGAACTGGCAGGAGTTTACGCGGTAAAGCGAGTGAACAAAACTGATCCTAATCAGGTATTCTGGTTTATTCTCAATACCACTGATCAAGAAGTTGTAGTTGACTTAGATGCGGGATGTGCTTTGGAGGAAATCAGCTTGGGAACGGATTTGCCCCATAGGTTATATCAAGACTTGGGCGGGTATAAGCGCCTCCTTAAACCTTATGAGTCATTCATTGCTGCTGCGGCAGGTGGGGAAAATACCACTGAATGGAAGAATAGTCCGACCGTGCTCTCAGTCAAGATCGATCGGACTCACAAGCTGAAATATACGCTTAAAAACAAAAATCTGCTGCGGATGAATGAGTGGGAGATGACCCTGATCGGTGAAGATGGGGAGGCAGAGACTAAGACTGTTACGGCTGCGCCGCTTGCCAATCAGTTGGCTGCCGGAGGATTTAAGTTTACTCCGAAAACTAAGACCTACTTCGGTCACATCCCAGAGCTGGACTATCCGGAGCTTAAGGTGAACTATCAATATCAATTTGAACTGAAATGCAGCGCTGGGGTGGAACTGGTCATGGAGCCCGGGTCTATCGGGGGAGAGTGGACCATCAGTGTTAATGACCAAGCTGCCCTGACTGCAGCTGACTTTGGCCCAACTGATGCCCATGTTTACGGCAGTATTGGTGTGGATATAACTTCTATGCTGAAGCCGGGCATAAATACCATTAAAGTGGATGTGGAAGCATCGAAATCCAACCATGGGCTGTTAAACTGCCTGTATCTGGCGGGCAGTTTTGGTGTAGAACTTGATCCACCAGCTTTAGTGGAGTTATCGGAGCAGGGCTTATTTGACGATTATATTGCCAATAAAATCCCCTATTATGCCGGGGTGATTGAATACGAAGGCGAGTTTACTTTAGCAGATGTGCCACAAAGCGAAGCGATCTATTTAGAACTGGATTTTGGCAGGGAGTTTAATGAAGCCTGTGAAGCAGCGATCAATGGCGGAGAATACCAGCCGGTATTGTGGCAGCCGCGGGTGATTAAAACAGCAGCCGAAAATTTAGTTCAAGGCAGGAATCAGATTGCCGTTCGCCTCTATACTACCCTGATTCGCTCCTTTGAAGGCAGCTGGTTTGATGAAAAAGCTCACCGCTACCGTGAGGTGGGTGAGCTGGAATAGATCCTCAATCTTTTGACTTTAAATCTGCTCACCATTAGGAAAGCAAGCAGCGCGAGGAGGCAGGAAGTGATTACACCAGGATTTACGGCAGTAAACAGCCCGTCCCAGATTAGAAAAGCGGAGCTGTAGAGAGTGACAATCATTCCTGCCGCTGTAATCGGCAGTCCCATAAAGTAATGGTTAAAATCGCCCAGGTTGTAGCGGGCAAGGCGGTAAGCGCCGGCCATTAGATACAGCCAGGCCAAAACCGGTACTGCGAGAGAAGTCCGCATCAGTCCCGACGCGTAGACCAGGGCGATGGGAGCAAGTCCGAAGGTAACCAGATCGGCAAAGGAATCGAGCTGTTTTCCCATGGCTGTGACCGCGTTGAGTTTTCTGGCCAGACTGCCATCGCAGGCATCGACCAGCGCACCTGCAAAAATCAGCATGACACTGATGATTCTGTAGTCGCCGGTGTCATAGATAAGCAGGAAAAACAAGGCGTGAATCCCCAGGGTCATATTAATCATGGTCATGAGATTGGGTATGCGGGCTTTCCAATTGCTATTTTTCATTGGGCAGCATTCTTTCTACTTGAGAAGTATTTTTGTAAGCTAATTTATAAACAGCGGTAAATGCTAAACTTGTGATAATTACAAACCAGAAGGTGATAAATCTAAAGATTACCGCCACGGCTGCAGAACTGCTTAAAGAAAGGCCGATGCCGGTTAACAGACCGGACATGGTGCCTTCAAATCCGCCCAACCCTCCCGGAAAGAGCGGCAGCATCCCCACCAGATACGAGATAAAGGTGATGCTGGTGATGTAAACCAGCGGCGCATCGGGCAGCACCTGGGCAGTGAGCAGATAGAGCTTAAGGGGATAAAGCAGCCAGATGGCGAGCGCCAGAATAAACTGAATCACAAGCTCTTGTTTCCGGCTTTCAAACATAACAATGTGTTCCAGCAGGTTTTCCACGAACCGCCTGACTGCGCCTAACCAGGTGCGGACTGGCGGTTTATTGTTAATTCGGGCTAAGAGCTGCTTGGGCATGATCAAGATCAGGGCAAAAGCTGCCAGCACTAGGCCCAAAAAGGTGTAAACAATCAGCCGGCTGAGACTGGAATCAAGAATACTGCTGCGGTGGGAGAGATAGACTGCGGCAAAGATATTGATCAGTGCAAAGGCGCTCAAACTGAAAATTTTCTGCAGGACCACCACCACCGCCGCAGTGCTGCCGGAGCAGCGGCCGAGGCGGGCAAGCTGCACACCGCGGGTAATCTCACCGCCTACCTTGACACCCGGAGTGATTGATTCCATTACGGAACCTTGAGCGTTAATATAAAACATGGTCCAAAATGAAAGCTTAACTCCGACAAAGACGGCAATTCGCTGCCACTGCAAGTTAAGGAGCAGCTGGGTTACAATCTGCAGCAAAAGCAGCAGTCCGATTACTTTCCAGTCGATCTGCGCCAGACTTAGATAGAGTTCGTCCAGATTAATCTGCAGAAAAAGAGCCAGCAGTAAAATGCCGGCTGCAGACCAAATAATCCATTTTCTCAGCATACCAATGCCCCTTCTTTAACATACAGCAGGGTGCTGTCGAGATTGCGGGTTTTTTTATGGTAAACCGCTTGACAACCGCTTCTGTCGATGCAGGCGCAGCTTTGGCAGTAAAGTGAAGCAAGTTGGCTTTTGGGCGTGCGGATCAGCAGCCTGGTACCGGGCTGGGCCTGCTCTTTAACCTTGCTTAAAATTTGATCCATGGGTGAAAGCTGGGCGGCCAGATGGATCACGGTGTAGCCATGGATATCGATTGCGCAGCCATCTTGGCACAGGATCTCAACTTTACTGTCTAATCCCATCCGGGACAGCACCTGCCGAGCAGGCTCGATACAGCGCTGATCGTTGTCGATGACTGTGATTCTCGCTCCTGTTAGTTGGTGGAGCAGGATGGCACTGAAGGGACAGGGACCGCCGCCGATGCAGAGGACATGATCATCTCTGGTGATGCGGGCAAGTTCCGCCTCTTTCCGGATAATATCTTGGTAGTAAAGGGCAGCAAGACGGAAAACAAGGGGGTTAGCTGCTGCCCAGTATTCGATTTTCTGCGTCAAGCTGACAATCTGACGTGCCATAAACTTCCTCCCAGCTTAGGTAAACAGTTGCGCCACTTGATTAATCAATCCGCCAAAGAAGAGCGCGGAGAAGATGGTTCCGGTTGAAATCACTACAGCCACTTTGACATTAAACTCCTTGGTTAAAATACCAAAGACCGACAGGCAGGGCAGATATAACAGACCGACGGTTGCCCCCACAAAAGCCTGGAGAGGTGTGAGGTTAAGCGCTAACAGTGGCGCAACCGACATTTCTCTCCGGACAATACCTAAGATCAGGGCAATTACTGCTTCGGAAGGAAGACCGAGCCAGTTTCTCACCAGGGGTTCTGCGTAAACTGCAATGGTATCCAAAAGGCCTGTTTCCTTTAAGAGAGCTGCAATCACAATGGAAATCATCATCGGCAGCTCCGCGTCGTAGACGAAATGCTTCATTCGAATTAGAAGCTTTCTACCGTAAGCCTTAGGTTCGGGAATTAGCAGATTCGGCACCTCAATAATTAAAGGGGCTACTTCACCTTTAATCAGGCGGCCGGCGGTTAAGGTAGCAATCACCATAATTACCAGAGAGAAAAGGATCATGACCGCCACAAGGCCGAAAGAATAGCTGCCAAGGAGACTGATCAGCGCGCCGGTTTGGGAAATGCAGGGGACTGCAAAGCAGACCGCAGTGCTGATCAGCAGCCGCTCTTTCCGGGAGCTGGCAGCCCGGCTGCCGATAATCGCCGGCACGGCGCAGCCGTATCCCATAACGATATTGATTAAGCTTCCGCCTTGGATGCCGAGTTTGCGCATCACATTATCGAATAAGACACTGATCCGGGGCAGATAGCCCGAGTCTTCCAGGAAAGTAAAGACAACATAGAATAAAAATACATAAGGTAAAATCAGAGCGATAATCCATTCAAAACTGATTACAAAAACACCGTATTCCCCCACTAAGATGTTCAAGAGCATTCCTTCGGGGATGAAGGAAGTGAACAGAGTGCGGAAGAACGGGACGAGCACCTGGTTTACCAGCGGCAGAAGCACCGCTGCCCGCAGTGCTTTCCCGGCACCGACAACCACACCGATGCTCAGAATCATGATTAGCAGAGCTAAGGGTATGCCGGGGAAGGGCTTCATCATACTTTCGCCTAACCGATCCAGTCTGCTTAAGTTTACATTCTTGATCTTTCTTACTTTGCGGGTAATTTCCCGCGCCCGAGCTCTGCTGTCAAAATCCAGCTTCTGATTGCGTGCCTTTTCCTGACTGGATTTTTCCAGCACGCTCTGGAGAGAGCACTTGAGCTCATCTAAGCCCTGCTGTTTAACTACCACAGTGGGGATAACCGGCCAGCCCAGCTCTTTTTGTAACAAATCAACATCAATTTCAATCCCATGGCGCTCGGCAACGTCCATTAAGTTTAAAGCGTAGACCATGGGAATGCCGTATTTCTGCAGATCCAGCCCGAGGCGCAGGTTGCGCTCGAGATTGCTGGCGTCTAAAACGCAGATTACAGCCAAAGCTCCGCTTTCCATAAAACGAACCGCAACTGCTTCAGCTTCTGAAGATGCGGTCATGGAATAGATGCCGGGAACGTCAATTAATGTATACTTTGTGCCGTCAAGCACAAGGTCGCCTTCTAAATAGCTGACGGTTGTCCCGGTGTAGTTGGAGCTGATGGCGTGAATCCCGGTGAGTTCGGTAAAGAAAACGCTTTTACCCACATTGGGGTTGCCCATCAGCAGGATTTTATTCTCTGTTTCTAAAATCCGCGGGTCTTCCTGAATAGTGTGACACGACGACATCAGACGGCGACCTCCTCAACGAGAATCTGTTCGGCAATATCTTTTCCGATTGCGACTGTAGCTGTATCGATCTTAAGCAGTACCGGGCCGCCAAATTTGTATTTATTTTCAACGGTAATTACAGCATCGCTGCAGATTCCCAAACTGTCCAGAAGGGGATGATCGGGAATGGAAACCACTCTGCAGCAGCACTTTTTCTGCATATCGTATAAACAGCGTCTGCCTGTTAGTGACTTAACGATGGTTTTCACAAACATACCTCCATTTAGAGAATGGTGAATTAAACGAATATTAGCAGTTTGTATGGGAATGAAAATCGTTCTCACTCGTTAGTTACTATTATATGCACCCTCAATTCCTTAGTCAAGCGGTTAAAACAAGAAAAATAAAAGAATTTAGCACTTAATACCCGGCTTTGGTGCGAAGGACTTGGTTTTACTGCCCTAGAAGTTACGAACAGCACTGAGATGAGGAGGCTTATTTATGAGCAAATTGATGCGGGGATTGGTAATCTTTAGTGTTTTGTTAGCAGCGGTAAGCGCAGTCAGCGCTCAGGACCTAGGCGGGGTAGTAGAGGAAGCTCATGCCTTGCTAGCGACAAAGCAGGTTGACAGGATTGAACAGGCGATTGAACTTTTGGAAACTTCGCTGGATCACTCACCAGAAGACGCGGAGCTGTTGTGGTCGCTGGCAAAAGCCTATCTGTATTTGGGAGACCGGAGCGATGATAACCGGCTGGCTTTATTTGAAACCGGCAAAGCTTATGCTGATCGGGCGGTGGAAGCAGCGCCCGCTAACCCCCACTGCTACTACTGGCAGGGAGCCTTAATCGGCCGGATCGGCCAGACGAAGGGAATTTTAAATAGTTTGTTTATGGTAAAGCCCCTTCAGCAGGCGATGGAGAAGGTGCTGGAAATTGACGACAAGTACGCCGATGCGTACTATGTTCTCAGCAGTTTGTACGATCAGGCGCCCGGTTGGCCCCTCAGCATCGGCAACCGCAATAAAGCCCTGGAAATGATTGAAATTGCCCTTAAACTGGATCCGGATAACCCGGATTACCAAGTGCAGCTCGCTAAAGTGCTGGTCAGCCACAAGCGCTCGGATGAAGCGCTGGATGTACTGATGCAGGCGTTTGCATCACCTGAGATGGAGATTGATGAAATACTGCGCCGGGATGCGGAAGAGCTCTTGGCAGAACTTAAGAAATAGGTAAATTCATACCCTTGAGGCGGATTGAGAAAGCTCGATCCGTCTTTTTATGCAGAGGAAAACAGCTTTAGATCAGGAATATAATAGGTGGTATTTAATTTATGTAAAATTATATCGGTAAAGGAGTTTTGCTATGGCTGAATTCTTTCCTAAGGCATCTCCCGAGTCAGTGGGAATTTGCTCCCAAAGTGTTATGGATTTTTTCGATCGGTTGGAAGCAAATGATGTCTGCATGCACAGCGTCTTGATTATTCGAGACGGGAAGCTGGCAGTAGAAACATACTACCATCCTTATCAGGCGGACACCCTGCACCGAATGTTTTCGGTGACCAAAAGCTTTACTTCCCTGGCAATAGGACTTTTGGTGGAGGAGGGCAGGATTTCCTTAGACGATAAGATTATCGACTACTTCCCGGAGAAGCTGCCGGCAAAAGGAGTCCATCCCTACACAGCTAAGATTACGATCCGCAATATGCTGATGATGGCAACAGCCCACGCCGGCACCACCTATAAGCGGACATCGGATCCGGACTGGGTGAAGAGCTACTTTACCGTACCTCCTACCCATCTGCCCGGAACCCTGTTTCACTACGACACTTCCGCAAGCCACACTCTCTGCGGGCTGGTGGAGAAGCTGACGGGAATGCCGCTGCTGGACTACTTAAGAACCAAATTCTTGGATGAGATCGGCTTTTCTAAAGATGCTTATATCCTCCACGATCCCGTGGGCGTTTCCATGGGCGGATCCGGCCTGATGTCTACACCTCTGGATCTGGCCAAAGTGGCTTGGATTGTGATGAACGGCGGCGAGCATAACGGCAAGCAGTATCTGCCGCGGGAGTATCTTGCAGCTGCTGTAACAAAGCAGATCGATACAGCGATGCGGGGCAACAATCTGGATGAAAAGCTGGGCTATGGCTATCAGTTTTGGCGGGTGCGGAATAATGGTTTCGGTATGCTGGGCATGGGCGGGCAGCAGGCAGTGTGCTTTCCGGAGCACAATCTGCTTTTGGTAACCACAGCTGATACCCAGGAAGATGCTAACGGCGTGCCGGCAATTTTCGATGCCTTTTTCGAAACCGTCTATCAGAACTTAAGCGCCGAGCCCCTTGCAGAAAACCCCGAAGCTTTGGCCAAGCTTGAAGCAAGGCTGGCTGGAAACAGCATTAAAGCTCTCCGGGGAGTGGGGTTGGGAGGCAATCAAGACTTTGCCGCAAAAATCAATGAGCGGGAGTACGTCCTTGATGCGAATCGGATGAAGCTTAAGAGTCTTAAATTAAGCTTTGATTTCGACCATAACGAAGGCACGCTGTGGTTAACCAATCATCTTGGCACTCATGCGCTTCGTTTCGGCATTGAAAAGCTGGTCTTAGATAAGTTCCCTTATTACAACTACCGCGCAGCGACTTCTGGATCATGGCGGGATGAGCGGACGCTACTGATTAAATGCCATATTGTTGATTATGATTTGGGATCTGTAACCATTAAACTCGGCTTTAAAGATGATGCTGTTACAGTTGCCATGAGAAAGATCGTAGAATTTAAGCTTAATGAGTTTAACGGTCTAACCTGTGGAAAAGTTAAGTGAAACTGGAAAGGAGTGCAGTCCGGTGAATAATGACCTGCGCAAGGAAGAGCAGCCGGTATTCCGGCAGCCGGATAAGTCATGGGAAGAGCGGATTGAGGATCTGCTCGGCCGCATGACTTTAGAGGAAAAGATCAGTCAGATGCTGTACGCATCTTCATCAATCGGACGCTTGGGAATTTCGGAGTACAATTGGTGGAATGAAGCCCTGCATGGGGTAGCCCGGGCCGGTGTTGCAACCATCTTTCCCCAGGCAATCGGGTTGGGAGCTTCGTTTAATAAAGCGCTGCTCCATGAAGTAGCCTCGGTGATTGCCACTGAAGGCAGAGCTAAATACAATGCCGCCAGAAAGCACGAAGATAGGGGCATTTATAAGGGAATAACGTTTTGGTCCCCGAATATTAACATTTTCCGGGATCCCCGCTGGGGCCGCGGCCAGGAAACGTATGGCGAAGATCCCTACCTAACCGGAAGGTTAGGCGTGGCCTTTATTAAAGGGCTGCAGGGGGATAATCCCCGCTATTTAAAATCCGCAGCCTGTGCTAAGCACTTCGCGGTGCACAGCGGGCCCGAGCTCTTGCGGCACCAGTTTGATGCCGTTGTAAGCCAAAAAGACCTGAGGGAAACCTATCTGCCCGCGTTTAAAGACGCGGTTAAGGAAGCTAAAGTGGAAGCGGTCATGGGAGCTTATAATCGGGTTAACGGCGAGCCTGCCTGCGCCAGTCCGGAGCTGCTTCAAAAAATCCTCCGCGAAGAATGGGGCTTTGAAGGACATGTGGTCTCCGACTGCGGCGCGATTAAAGATATTTACGCCGACCACAAGGTGGTGGACACCCCGGCTGAAGCAGCGGCATTAGCTGTCAACAGCGGCTGCGACTTAAATTGCGGCTGGGTGTTTGAACATCTGCAGGAGGCAGTGGAGCAGGGCTTAATTGCGGAAGAGACAATCGATCAAGCTGTGCGGAGACTGCTGAGAACCCGGTTTAGATTGGGTATGTTTGATCCAGAGGAAATGGTGCCGTTTAACCGGATTCCATACGAGGTTAACGACTGTGAGGAGCACCGGCTGCTGGCTCGGCAGACCGCTCGGGAATCAATAGTGCTTTTGAAAAACGCTAACTCGCTGCTGCCATTAGATAAGGAAAAGATCAAGTCCATTGCGGTAATTGGACCCAACGCCGACAGCCGTGATGTTCTGATCGGCAATTATTTCGGCACTGCTTCCAAGTATGTGCCGGTTTTGGCGGGAATTCAGGCTGCTGTCAGTGAAGATACCCGGGTGTATTACGCCCCCGGCTGCGACTTGACAACCACCAAGGTTTCGAGCTGGGGTAGACAGCCGACCGCCGGTTTTGCGGAGGCCCTAACTGCAGCCAAGCACTCCGATGTGGTAATTATGTGCATGGGCATCTCGCCGCGGATTGAAGGGGAGCAGGGCGCATCTGCTGCATCGGACGGTGGAGGAGATAAGCTCAGCTTGGATCTCCCGGGTATGCAGGAAGAGCTGCTCAAGGTGATTCATGCAACTGGTAAGCCGATTGTGCTGGTGCTGTTTAACGGCAGTCCGGTAGCAGTCAACTGGGCCCAGGACAATATCCCGGCGATTATCGAAGCCTGGTATCCTGGTCAGGAAGGCGGCAATGCGATTGCCGATGTGATCTTCGGCGATTACAACCCCGGCGGCAGACTGCCAGTTACATTCCCAAAATCACTGGATCAGGTACCGGATTTTGAAGACTACAGCATGGAAAATAGAACTTACCGCTATTTTAACGACACACCCCTGTATCCATTTGGCTATGGGTTAAGCTATACCACGTTTAAGTATTCCCACCTAAAGCTTGAACAGACAGAGGTTGATGCGGGTTCAGACTTTGAGGTTAAAGTAAGTGTCAGCGTAGAAAACACAGGCAGCAGGACTGGAGATGAGGTTGTCCAGCTCTATGTGAAGGATGTGGAAGCAAGCGTAAGAGTGCCCCACTGGGAGCTGAGGGGATTTGAAAGGGTTACTTTAAAACCCGGTGAAGCAGCCAAGGTGGAATTCACTTTAACCAGAAGACAGCTGGCCTTAATCGATAACGACGGCCGGTGCATTTTGGAACCTGGTAAGTTTGCAATCTACGTCGGCGGACAGCAGCCTGATGCAAGGAGCGCGGAACTTACCGGCGAAGTTGTGTTAAAACAGGAGCTAACTGTTACGGGAACTAGTGTGGAGCTTGAATACTAATAGAAAAAAGCACCGCTTCAATTGAGGCGGTGCTTTAAAAACCCTTAAATCTAAATTACTCTACAAATACCAGCTCAGAGTAGGCGCCTGCGTCAACGAAACCGCCGAGGATCCGAGTGCGCTCGTTGCCGTCTTTGGAGTCGTTAACTTGAACGGACATTTCCAGCTTAACACCAGCGCCGATACCAAATTCAGCCAGTTTCGGATGAGCTTGGTTCAGGATAACTTGACCACGATAACCATAGTCGGTTTCAGTGATTAATACATCGTGGAATTCGTTAGGTGCTACATAGTATTCTCTGTCTGGGTAGCGGAGAACAACTTCATAGCCCTTAGCTTCAGTAAGAGCGATCATCCATTTTTGTCTCTTGCTGGCACCAACTGTGCGGATTTCCCATTCTAAGCTGTCAGCGTTGAAGATATATCTTTCAGTCTGCTTGTTGCCTAACGGAAGATCAGTGTAAACATCGTATTGAATGTAAACATTGTTGTCATCCCAGAATACCCACAGTTTCCAGCCATTGTCACCATCAAACGCGCTGTAAGCATTGTCTTCGTTTACCGGCCAATCTTCGCCAAGTACCAGTGGCTCGGCTACTTTTGGAGCTTCATAAGCCAGCGCTGTTGCCCCAAAAATCAATACAACGGCCAGTACTAATGAGAGCATAATAGTTTTTTTCATGAAAACTCCTCCTTAAATTTTTTTGCACTCCTATTTTTAACACCAGGGCTGGGTTACCCCGGTGGGAGAGCCTTACTCAGCTTCAATACTCAGATCATAAAGCTTTAAGTTCGCAATACCGCCGGAACCGTCTCCGCCGCCGTCTAAATATAGGCGGGATGGAGGAAAAGCAATTCCGGTAGTGCTGAACTTCTCTGTCCAGGAGCCATCAACCTTTGCGAATGCGGTGAATGTGCCTTCTGATACGTCCCACTCAAAGGCGAATTCGTGCCAGTTTCCGTTATCATAGACATCATTCGGATTCTCTGGATCGAGACCGCGCCACAGTCTGGCTTCGCCGCCCTTGGATAACCAGAAATCTACGAAAACCGGATCATTCTTGGTATAGGGCTTGATGCCAAAGTTGCTCGCATTCTCACTGCTTTGGTAGGCTGCAAACTCCAAGCGACCATGGTCTACCTGCACCGGAAGCTCCAGTTCGATTACCTTTTTATCGGCAGATGCTTCGTACATTAGTGCCTGTTTTCCGCCGAGTTTACCTGTCTGCCAGCCAGCAGCAGCTGGGGAAAACTGTTCAAACGGTTCTTCCCAGACTAAAGCGTACTCCAGGTTGTTCACATCTGTACAGCCGGTTAATCCTAATGCAGTAACCACAACTAAGACTAAAAATACAGCGATTTTTTTCATCCAATGCCTCCTTTGCTAAGTGTATTTACTCATGTATATTTAATACCAGCTTTACACTAAATTTCCTGCTGTAAAAATAACTAAAATTTAAAAATGAGTTTTACCTGCCATTATTAGTTAGCAGGTAAAACTTTTGTTAATATCCAAAGGAGTTTAGGGAGGGAAAAACGCGTGGGTTGAGTCTTGGGTAGTGCTAGGATCTTGCCTAAACATCGCGAACTAGTTTCATAATGGGGAGGGGTAATGGTGTATAAAATCATGATTGTTGAAGACGACCAAACTATAGCTGAAATTATCGATGAGAAGCTCAGCAGCTGGGGTTACCAGACTTATCGAGCTGAAAATTATCAAAATATCTTAGGTGAATTTACCCAGTCTGCGCCGCATTTGGTGCTGCTGGACATCAATCTCCCTTTTTACGATGGCTTTTACTGGTGCAGCAGGATTAGGGAGCTGTCGAATGTGCCGATTATTATTATCTCGTCCAGAGACTCAGACAGCGACAAGATCCGGGGGATTGTGCAGGGCGGCGATGACTACTTAGAAAAGCCGTTTTCCATGGAGCTGTTAATCGCTAAGGTTCAGGCAGCCCTGCGCCGGGCGTATGCTTATCAGGATCAATCGTTGAATGTGCTCCAGTACCGGGATTTGATTCTTGATCCTGAGCGTCAGGTTGTATTTGTTGGCGATCATGAAATTGAGCTTACGCCCAATGAATCCAAGATCTTGGCGGTTTTAATCCGCAACCAGGAGAAGACTGTCAGTCGGGCATATCTGATGAAAGCGCTGTGGGATGACCAGAGTTTTGTTGACGACAATACATTGACTGTCAATGTCAACCGTTTAAGAAAGAAGCTTGCGGAAGCAGGCTTAGACCACTACATTAAGACGGTCAAAGGGGAAGGATATGTTCTAAAATGAGGTTTCGGGATTATCTTTATGAGCGCTGGATAGTCTACTTGTTCCTTACTGCCGCCTTTGGTTTTGCCTGGGCTGTTTATAAGCTGGATATCGGGTTAAATTTAACTGAATCTAATGCCCGCTATATTCTGGTCGGCTGGCTGCTTCTGCTGCTGGCCTTTATTGCGGTGGATTATTCCAGTTATAAGCGGCGGTTTGGTAAGCTGATTGCGCACCTTGAAGAAAACACTTTAAGTGATGAACGTCATTTTCCTTATCCAACCGACCGCATGCTGGCTGAAAGAATTCGAGCACTAGTTTTGGATTATGAGGAGTTTAGATCAGATATTCGCACCAAGTCAGCGGAGCAGCTCGATTTTATTACCAGATGGCTTCATGATATCAAGGTGCCGATTGCTGCGGCTAGATTGATTTTAGAAAACTCGAATTTAGATGCGGGAGTGGATTACCGTAAACTAGATCAAGAGCTGACTGCCATAGAAGAAGCAGCGCAGAAGGTGTTTTATGAGCTTAAATCGGAAAGCTTCCATGAGGATTATAAAATCAGCAGAGTGAGCACCCATACCCTGATTGCCGGTGCCCTAAAAGGGTATTCCAGCTTGTTCAGCTATAAAAAGCTGGATATTGAAATCACCGGCGGCGAACATCAGGTTTTAAGTGACCCGAAATGGAGTACCTATATCCTTGCTCAGCTGATCTCTAATGCTGTGAAATACACTCCCCCGGGCGGGAAAATCGTGATTGCTGCTGAAGCTGATGATGATCGGGTCACAGTAGCAGTAAAGAACACAGGGCGAGGCATTCCGCCGCAGGATCTGGGCCAGGTTTTCAACAAAGGTTACACTTCTTCTGAGGAAAGGTCCGGAGGCAGCGCCACTGGCTACGGGCTGTATTTGGCTAAGAAACTGACGGATCTGCTCGGCCATGAGCTGAGCTGTGAATCTCGGTACGGGGAGTACGCCGTGTTCAAGCTGACCTTTATTGCGACCCGCACGCTCCACCAGGTGACAAAAATGTAAGGTAAACGGCGGGAAATGTAAGTTTGATCGATTTTTCCTACCTTTTAGTCCGGATATAATAGACTCATCACGTTGATGAGGAGGTTGTGCAGATGGAGATTCTGCGGGTAGAGAATATCAGCAAAGTCTATGGATCGAAGCGATCTGCTAAGCAGTATCGGGCTTTAAACAACATCAGCTTTTCTGTTAACCAGGGAGATTTTCTGGGAGTAATGGGTCCATCGGGATCGGGAAAAACCACACTCTTAAACATTATCGGGAGCATTGACCGGCCTACTACCGGGAAATGCGTTATTGATGGGCGGGACATCACCAAATTAAACAAAAATCAGCTGGCGCAGCACCGCATCAAAAACATTGGTTTCATCTTTCAAGACTATAACCTTTTAGAGACTATGACCTTGAAGGAAAACATCATTCTGCCGCTAGCCCTGAATGGATATAAGTATGAGGAAATGGAACAGCGTCTGGCGCGGTTAAGTCGGGATTTGGGTATTGAAAATATCTTGGATAAATATCCTTATGAAGTTTCCGGCGGAGAGCAGCAGCGGGCAGCGGCCTGCCGGGCGGTCATCACCAATCCTAAGATTATCTTGGCGGATGAACCAACTGGTAATCTCGATTCTAAGTCCGGCAGGGCGCTCTTGGATCTGCTGACAGTTTTAAACGAAAAGTTTCAGGCTACGATTCTGATGGTCACCCATGATGTTTTTGCCGCGAGCTATTGTCATAAAATTATGTTTATTCGTGACGGAGAAATCTACAATGAGCTTTACGCCGGAGAGAGCAGAAAGCAGTTTTTTGATGCCATCATCGATGTGATGAGCGTGTTGGGAGGTGGAAATGATGAAGCTGACCGCTTTAGCCGTTCGTAACATTAAGCGCAGCCTCCCCAAATACGCTATGTACTTCTTTGCTTTAAGCTTCAGCGTTTTTACTGTGTATTCGTTTCTGGCTCTGAATTTTAATGAGCAGGTCATGGCCAAGCTTACTTACAGCGACCGCTATCGCGCTCTGCTTACAAGCTTTGGCGTAATCATTTTTGTCTTTGTCACCTTTTTCTTAATCAGCTCCAACAACAGCTTTATCCGCGCCCGCAAAAAAGAGATTTCCACCTACTCTCTGTTCGGCATGACTAACCGCAAGATTGGCCTGCTGCTTTTCATCGAGACTATGATAATCGGCAGTGCTGCCTTGGTGGCCGGACTGGGATTAGGAATGTTTACTTCCAAATTAACAGCGATGGTTCTGCTTAATCTGACCCTGGCTCACTTTGTGGGCGATGTAAAGTTTGTGATTGCACCCGAAGCCATTTATCTTACAATAATTCCGTTTCTGCTGGTCTTTGGCGTGATGGGGCTGTCTGGGCGGCGGGTAATTGGTAAATTTGAACTGATTGATCTCTTTAAAGCCCATAAAACGCTGGAAACAAGGTCCACAGGTTCAATCATTCTGCTGCTGCTCTCCCTGTTATTAATTGGCGCTGGATATTACCTGGCAGTAAGCTTGGGCCTTGGGGAGCTGCTGCTTTGGGCGCTTCCGATTTTGGCTTTAGTAATTAGTGGCACCTTTTTATTCTTCCGCAGCGGACTGCCGAAAATCTTGAGCGGGCTTCAGAACCGCCCTAGCTACTACCGCGGGGACAACCTGATCGCCGTTTCCACATTTAATCACCGCATCAAGTCAATTGGCGGCTTGATGGCAGCAATTGCGGTTTTGTCTGCGGTAGCAGTGACTGTGATCGCATCGGGATACACATTATATGCCACAGTGGAAAAGAGCACCTATGATACTGTAGGCTATGACTTGTATTTTTACACCGATAATGAGCAGGTTCTCCATGATGTGCACGCCGCTTTTGCTGAGTATGATGTAAATATTATAGACGAGCATACCACTTATCGGTATCAAGCCTGGCCAAGAACCGACATGTTTGTCGCGGTAGAATGGGAGTTTGGCACCCCGGACACATATTACCGGATTTATCCTCAATCGGAATTCAACCAACTACTGAGCGCTGCTCGGGAGCGCTATCGCCAGGTTGAGGTGGGAAAAGGTGAAGCTGTACTGGCTGTAAGAACTGGTAACAATGAACTGCTAGAAAAAGAATGGGTGGGCAGAAAGCTTCATTTTTCAGATTCTAACTTGACAGTTACCGCATGCCTCGATTTAGATATCACGGTGTTTGGAGCGTACTACACAGTTGTTGTTAGCGACTCAGATTTTGCAGCGCTAATGGAAAACGGCGATATTGTCACTACTGATACCGGCGGAAGACCCTTTGATCGGGTGACAGTGGTTAAATATGAAAACCCCTTAGGCTCCCATGATTTAAACCGCAAGCTGAATCAGGTTTTGCGCGGCCGCGTTGGCAGCTACCGGATGGCTTATAACCACTACATCGAAGCTCTGGAGGCTTTCGGCTTAGTCTGCTTCATTGGATTCTTTATGAGTATTGTCTTTATCCTGATGACAGCGAGTCTCCTATATTTTAAGCAGGTGATGGCTGCTCAGGAAGAACGGCATCTCTACCAGATGCTGCGGAAAATTGGGATCAGTGGACGAATGGAAGGGAAAGTCATTGCCAAGCGGTTGTTCCCGGTGTTCTTTATTCCGCTGTTAGTGGGATTTGCTCACAGCATCTTTGCCATGAAAAGCGCTGATACCATGGTGTTCTCTTCGATGCTGGCAGTGGAGAATTCTTATCTGACTGTGCTGCAGTTTTCAGCGGTGATGTACGGAGTGTACGCGCTGATCTATGGAGTATTCTATTTTATAACTAAACGCCAATATTCGAACATTGTAAGTTAATTCACAAAAAGGTACTTTTGATTTGGCAGCGAATCCATGTAGGTAAGATATGGGTTGGAGGAGGGCGATAATGCAGCAGTTCAGTGTGAGAACGAGCAGCCGCTGTGAATTTGTACCGATCACAGCCCAAATCCGCAGTGTGGTGCGGGAATCAGGAGTTGAGCATGGGATCTGTGTTGTGTTTTGTCCCCATACAACCGCAGGGCTGACTGTTAATGAAAATGCCGATCCGGATGTGGCGCGGGATCTGGTCTATATCCTGCAGAGACTTGTTCCGGAAGATGATCCGGGGTATCGGCATATGGAGGGCAACTCGCAGTCCCATGTGTTAGCCTCCCTGATGGGCTGCAGTCTGAGTTTAATTATCGAGAATGGTGATTTAAAGCTGGGAACATGGCAGGGAGTGTATTTGGCTGAATTTGACGGTCCCAGAACCAGGAAGGTTTATGTAAAGTTGATTTCAGGATGAAAGGTGGGGTCAGAGGAGAATGATGTGGAAGGAAAAGTACAGAATTGGCGTTGAGCTGATTGACACCCAGCATCAGGAGCTGTTCAAACGGGTATCAGATTTTCTCCAATCTGTACAGGAAAAAGGCGATTGGGAAGAAAAAACAGCAGCCGTTCGGGAAACGCT
Organism: Bacillota bacterium; assembly: GCA_012837335.1. Lineage (NCBI taxonomy): Bacteria > Bacillati > Bacillota > Bacillota bacterium. The sequence continues at coordinate 3,688 of DURM01000041.1, read as the reverse complement.
GGAGTTTATGCAGAACTATGTGGTTGAACATTTTAATGACGAAGAAGAGTATCAGCGTGAGATTAATTATCCCGGGTATGAGGAACACAAGGAGATTCACACCAGGTTCAGAGCCATGATTAACGGCTACGCCGAACGCTTTGAGGCCGAAGGCTTTACCCAGGAGCTGGTGCAGGAGTTTGGCGGCAAGCTGATGACCTGGCTGATCATGCACGTTGCCGCAACCGATCAAAAAATCGGTGCCTGGGTTAAGGAACAGGGAGGTGGCAGCCAGTGAGGGTAGCATATGTTGAACCTTTTGTCAGAGCAGCGCGTGACGTTTTCAAGCTGATGATGGATTTGGAAGCTACCCGCGGCGAATTGTGGGCCTGCGATGAATTAATGCCGAGTAAAGAAGCTAGTGTGGCCATCGGCGTTACCGGCGATCTCTTGGGTTCAATTTTGTACAGCTTTCCCAAAGAGATGACTCTGAAGATGGTGGAAATTATGTCCGGGATGGCCATCGAAGAGCTGGACAGCTTTGTGGCTTCAGCTCTCGGTGAGGTTGCCAATATTATCAGTGGGAATGCGGTGACGCATTTAAGCAACAACAACTATAACTGCAACATTGTACCTCCCCAGATTGTGCTGGGCAAAAATGTGTCTCTTTCCATGGCCAGCAAGCGGGCCCTGGTGGTTCCGATGGAGACCCGGATCGGCCAGTTTGATATCTTTATCACTTTATCAGAGCGGTAAAACCCTCACCCCCCCTCAAGCGAATTGAGGGGGGTTATTTGTATATATAAATATCTTGATATTAGCATTGTTTCGGATAATTTAGCAGGAATTTCTAATTCTTAAAAAGAATATTATGGGTAAATGCATAACACAAGGTGTCAAACGAAATGTACGCCCAATATCAATTAGAAAGGAGCCAGCCTGATATGCGGGAAGCTAGGTTTTGTTGGGCATGCGGCAGTAAAATGCAGGACAGAAACATATCGGTTGACGCTGAGTGGGGTAAGTATACGATAACTATCAACGGGATGAAGGCTCAGGAATGCAGTGAATGCAGAGAAACAGTAATCAGCGCCGATGAACTTTTAACGCTGAGGGAAATGGGGTTAAGTCTCTTTGTGCCACAAAATGATGATAAGGAGATGCCTGAACGTCTGTCTGAATCGGAAGGCAGTGCACTAAAGCTGGCGCCAGAGCAGCCGGTGAAGAAAGCCGTTGAGTCATCTGTTTATGACCCCGTTGAACAGCCCAAAACGAACTCAACCGATAAACTCGATGAGATGCCACATGCCAAAGACAAAGTAGTATCAACGTTGATTGGTGTTAAAGAGGCAGCTGAGTTGTTAAAGGTGTCCAAACATACAGTCTACCGAATGGTTCACCAAAAGACACTGCCGGCGATTAAGATCGGCAATGCCTGGAAATTTCGAGAGGAAGATATTGCCATCCTATTGGAAAAAACATAGGACTTATCCATATGAAATAACGGAGTGCAATCACTGCAGCAGCAGGGAAGGCACTCCGTTTGTTATGCCGACTTTACTCGGTTTCAAGCTCGAGCTTCATTACATCAAGCCATTTTTCATTGGTAGCAGTGGTACTGTTGTAAGAAAAGAGGAAAGTGCTGTCATCGATGCGGGCCAGCACCTGATCCCAGCGGGTATCCTCGGTAACCTCCTCGCAAACCAGCTGCAGATTGCCAGATCCGTCTACCTGCCAGACCGCTAAAGTAGACTTAGTATAGCGATCGTGAACACCTGTTAAGTGGAAGTGGTGGATCTCATCGACACTGGTAAAGGCGACCGCAAACATCCGATCATTCAGCTGCTCGCTCTTCATGTAATGGGTGACCGCTTCTTTCGCATTATAACCGCCGATTACTTTCTTGTTCAGAACTTTGTAGTTATCGGCATCTAGAACCATTGCCACAACTTCACCGACTAAGCCGGTGCGGGGACGGTTGGAAAAGGAAGCTGGTCTTAGATAAGTAAGCAGGTAAATTCCTAACTGATCGTATTTAAAGAGATTAATTGAGCGGGGCGGCATTCCATCCGGCGATTTAAACTGATCTAACAGCTGAGTAGAAATAGTCAGCTTCTCTGTATCAATAATTCCGAGGTGGAGCTGCTGATTAATCGCAATCGGTACGATAATCTGGCCGTTATCGTACATTAAATCATATAAACGGGCTCCCCGGGTGGGCAGGCTGATGTCATTAAGCCGCTCTAGTTCTTCAGTAGCGATATTCAGCCGCCACCACTTGATTCCGTCCTGACCCGATGAAGTGCGGTCGGGAACGAAGATATGGATGTAGCCGTCTTGGCTGCTGATGGCCTGGGGATTAAGCACCTGACCGCTGGTGTTATCCAGTTCAAAGACGCGCTTGAGCTCAGAGCCGTCAAAACGCTCCATGATTGCGTAGCGGAAGCTTTCATTAGTGCGGTCATTGAAAATAAAAAACAGATCATCGGTGTAGATTGGATCGACAACAATGTTGGCCATGCCGATAACTTTATCGGACAGGAAGTAATGCTTTTCAAAAGCATCACCATCTAAAGGCTTAGTCCAGTACTGAAGACCGCTTCCGGTACCAGTGGCGGGGGTAACGTCAGTAGTGAGCAGCATGTGCAGGTGACCGTCAATGATTTCAAAAGCCCGCATATTACTGTGCAGCTGCTCACCGAGGAGCTCATGGCTGACCCGCGTTAGGCTTGCTCCTTCCAAGGGAAGGGGTTTTTGGCTGGTTTGGCTGAAGATGCAGCCGCTGAAGATTCCGACAAATAGTGCGCACAAAACCACAGTGATAGTTGATTTCCGATTCATGTTAACCTCCTGGACTGCAGTGGATTTGACTTACAATAATTTAATTCACGCTTAACATAAAGTTTTCCTGTAAGCCTTGGTTTTTTTCTCTTAAGTGCTAACCATCATTTCCAAACTGAGACTATCTAGATGAATTCTCTGCGCGGAGAAAGGTTGATTGGATGGAAAGAAAAGAGCTTTTTGATCAAGTTTTTACACCGGAGCTGGTCGACAAATTGTACGGCTATGCCTATAAGCGGAGCTTCAACCAGGATGAGGCCCAGGATCTGTGCCAGGAGATTATTGCCGAGATTCTCCAAGCGCTGGCAAACAAGCCTCAGATCAGCAATTTCGACGCCTATATCTGGCAGATTGCCCACAACACCTACTGCAGCCATGTCAGAAAGCAGAAGCAGAAACAGTATGCGGTCCAAAAACTGCAGGACGGCCCCCAAGGTTATGACTGCGGCTTTGAGGATGATCTTCTGTCAGGTCTGCTTGATGCCCACCAGCTGGAATGGATCCGGCGGGAAATGGCTTTCCTGGGTAAGATCTATCGCCAAGTGATGGTGATGTATTATCTGGAAGAGCTTTCCATTGCTGAAATTGCTCAAAGGCTGGCTGTACCGGAAAATCGCGTCAAGCAGAGGCTCTTTTCTGCCCGCAAGAAGATCAGGAAAGGGGTTAGTGCTGTGGAAGCCAAAAATAATGATGTTAAGCTGAGACCAAACTATCTGCTCTTATCCGGAACAGGGGATTTCAGCAAGAGCGACAGCGCTTGGACGCTGGCTGCAAGACTATTGGTACAGAACATCTTAATTACATGCCGTGAAACTGCTAAAACCGCGGAGGAAATAGCTAGAGAATTGGAAGTACCGGCAGTGTTTAT